>JAPPMR010000201.1 GCA_028818995.1 Candidatus Poribacteria bacterium
GACCATAACGAGGCGATCCGTCTTAATCCGAATTTCGTTGAGGCATATATCAATCGCGGGGCAGCAAAGCGGGAATTGGGTCAAATGAGCGCGGCAGAGAAGGATATGCAAAAGGCGTTGCAACTTGCGCAGGAGCAGGAGGAGAAGCCTAAGATTGATGTTGAGTGATATTAAACTAACAAGGAATAGCTTTTTTAATAGGTGTGGTATTTTCACTCCGTAAGTTATTTTGTAATATTGAGTTGCGATTTTTTACAAGTTCACATATAATTAGATGTAAATTAACAGAATGGGAGAGTTGAAATGGCGTATAGTAATGTCCCTATTGGGACATCAAATCCTGGTTGTATTGTAATTTTAGTTGATCAATCTTGGTCAATGTCAGGGTCTTTTGGTGATGGAACAAAGGCTGAACAAGCAACACAAGCTGTGAATCATGTCATTGAGGAAATTGTATTAGCTTGTCGAAGTGGAGACACAATCAGAGATCGGTGTCACGTTTCTGTGATTGGCTATGGTGCCAGCGTAAGCTGTGTAGTTGATGGTATGATATCAGAGGTTGCTTCAGCTCTTATTAATGTCAAAAAAGTCAAAAAGTCTATACCTGACGGAGCAGGTGGTGTAGTTGAAATTGATGTTGAAATGCCAATATGGTTAGAATCGGAGGCGAATAACGGTACACCAATGGATGAGGCATTTGAGCGTGCTGCGAGAATTGTAGAAGATTGGATCTCTGATAAACCGGGGAGTTTTCCGCCCGTGGTTATTAACATTACGGATGGTGGTGCTTCACATCCTGATTTGACAGCAGATGCTGCAAGAAAAATCATGAATTTCCATACTACTGATGGTAATGCTGTAGTTTTTAACTTTCATATTGCTAATAGTGGGAACAAAGCCGCTTTGTCACATAATACGAATCAATTTACGGATGATTCCTTGGCTGAATTTCTTTTTGAAATCTCTAGTACTTTACCGCAAGAATTTTTTAAATCAGCAGAAGACGCAGGTTTTTCACCAGAGCAAGGTGCAAGATGTTTCGGGTATAACGCGGATGAAACTTTAATGATTCAACTTTTACAATTCGGTTCTTTAGATGTAACGCGGGTACGCGCCTTACCTCTGCTTCCAGATTAAGATAATGTTAACCTTAATTGTCCACCCCTTCATTACGCATAAAAAAGCTGAGAGTCCTGATGATTGCCAAGATGCTTTCAACGTGAATGAAGACAAATGTCGGTACGCTATTGCAGATGGCGCTACCCGCTCTTTCTTTCCTAAGTGGTGGGCAGAACTTCTAGTCCAGCATTTCTGCGATACGCCTGATTTTTCTTTTGAAGATGGTAATTGGAAACAGTGGCTAGTGCCCATTCAACAGAAATGGTACGAGCGGGTAGAAGAGATAGTCAAAACACAAAACAAGTTTTATCTTACTAACTCGTTTAACGCCAAAGATCCTGCAGTTTCGACCTTCATTGGACTCGAAGTGGACAAAACTAAAGGGAAATGGCAAGCAATAATAATAGGTGATAGTTGCCTTTTTCATAAGAGTAATACTCAGTTCAAAAGTTATCTCATAGACAAATCTGAAGACTTTACAAATTGTCCTGATGCTTTCGTTAGTTTTGCTGAAAAGAATCACTATGATCCAAAGTTTATCCATGGTGAATTCCAAACTGGGGACATATTGATTTTAGCGACTGATGCTTTAGCGAAGTGGGTTATAGAACATGAGGAAACTGGAAATTTAGATATAGTCTTGGATCGGTTCAGACAACTGGGGAGTCAAGATGAGTTCAATGGGTTTGTAGATCAAGAGCGTAGTAATGAAAATATCCGACTAGTTAATGACGACGTAACTCTAATACTCATTTCAGTTAGAGGAAACGATCAGCAAGGTTCATCTGATATAAAAACTTTAAAGGATGAGAAAAAGCAGGGAAATATCTTAGATTCTCTCTTTTGGGTGGTATTCATTGGATTTCTTGGTTTTTGGGCATGTCGAGGGATGTATCGTTTTATACGAGATTTTATTCTAACACTAACTGAATAATAGGAACACAAGATGCATTGGCCAAACCGCACTGAATATACTCAAGCTGTGCGTGACTACCCTCATATCAGTATCAAAGATCCGAAACTCAAAGAGGGAAAGCCGCAGTTTGCAAAAGATGGTTTCCTGAACAGTTTCAATGGAGGTTTCTCTATCGTTTTTCCTTTTGACATGACCTCTCAAACCTATGCCTTGCGATGTTGGACACAAGAAGTTGGTAATGCAGAATTTCGATACAAAGAAATTTCTACTTATCTTAAGCAAGTTGGTTTACCATACTTTGTGGATTTTGAATATGTTCCGAACGGAATTTTGGTGAATGGCGCGAAGTACCCCGTTACACGAATGGAATGGGCAAAAGGTAAAACGCTTCGCGATTTTATTGAACAAAATATACAAGATGCACATATTTTTAAAAATGTGGCATCTGAATTTCAAAAAATGGTTGCTTCCCTACATAAGCATCAAATTGCTCACGGAGACCTCCAAGATGGAAATATCTTACTTAAGCGAAACGGAACTGATATTAACATTAAACTCATAGACTACGACAGTCTGTATGTTCCGACGCTTAAGGGGCAGCCAGACCAGATTATTGGACTAAAAGAATATCAGCATCCAAAACGAATGTTAGGCGGTGGATATGTCAATGATGCCAATGAGAAGGTTGACTATTTTTCAGAATTAGTTATTTTCCTCTCGTTTTTGAGTTTAGCTGAAATGCCCTCGCTCTGGTCACAGTTTGGAAATGAGAAAAGAGTCAACAATGGGTTACTGTTTTCAAAAGAAGATTTTGAGAATCCTAACCAATCAGACATTTTCAAAGAACTTGAAAACTTATCACCTGAAATTCAACAGTTGGCGGCAACTTTGAAGGATTATTGTACTAAGACATCCCTTGATCAGCTGCAACCCCTTGAAGCAATATTGCCAAAACCTGATGCCAATACACATACCAATCACGGTTTTTCCTTGTTAAACGATAAACGGTATGATGAAGCACTTACAGAATTTCAAAAGGCAATAGTTATAAACCCAAATTATAAAAAGGCTGGTTACGGTATTGGTCTCGCTCATCTACACTCCCAAAGATATACTGAAGCGATCAGTGCTTTTGGACAGGCAATTGGTAAAGACCCAAACTATAAAGAAGCATATTATGGATTAGGACTTGCTCATTTCAAATCAGGCGATAATAGCAAGGCAATGATAGCAGTAAATGAAGCCTTAAAAATTGATCCACATTATCAACTTGCTAAACAACTTTTGAGTACTATCAACCCCGCATCTGATCCTCCTCCACCTGATCCTCCTTCAGATTTTTGGCGCAGTATTCTTGAGGAAATAACGAACCATTGGCAACATGTTGCTACAGGATTTTTGGCAGTTGGATTAGTCATTTTCTTAATTGCATTTCTAACACAAATGAATGCAAAAGAAAAAGCTCTCGCTCAAAACACTGGATTGAAAAACCAGATCACTCAAAAGGAAAAACAAATCCAAGGATTGAACACTTCGATTCAGACCCTAAAGAGCAATAACGAATCACTCAATACGAAAAATAAAACTTTACAAGAGGAATTGAAAAGTAGAACTTTACAAGAGGAATTGAAAAGTAAAGCTCTCTCTGATGAAAAGACAACTCAAAATGTGGTCAGTTTACAGAGACAACTGAATGAACAGAAAGACGAGAACCGTCAGTTGCAAAATCAACTTACAAAAAAAAATATTGAAATCCGAAAGTTGCAAACTGACGAATCAGATGCACTCAACCAAAAATCAGGATTAGAAAGCCAATTGGGACAAAAAAATTTACAAATAAATCGATTAAATACTAAGCTTAAGAATATTCAGAAGGAGAATTCAGAGTTACAACGTGAAAAATTTAAACTACAAACTGAAAATAAAACTCTGACGCGACTGAAAGAAAGTTTAAACACAGACATTGTCTCTTTACGGCGACAACTAAATGATAACAAACAGAACGTTTCAAATAACGGAGTTGAAACGAATCGACCTAATATTAGACCCCAAGAAAATTTGGTTGTTTTAGAACCACCAACAGAAAATGATGCATATTAGGAAGTTGCAACTCTAGCTTCTACTAACTATAATAATTCTGGGATTAAAGCCTTTAAACGGAAGGATTATGAAATTGCAGTTGCACATTTCAAACAGGCGGTTTTGGCCGACTCAAATTTTGCTCCATCCCATTACAATCTTGGGTGTGCTTATTTTAGCAAAAAAGAATATCCCAAAGCTATAATTGCTTTTTCAGATGCAATAAAATTAAATCAGAGATATAAAGAAGCTTATTATAACCGTAGTCTAGCGTATTTCAGGTCAAGAAGATTAAAAGAAGCGAAACGGGATGCTGAAAAAGCAATAAGCATTAATCGTTACTATAAACGAGCTCGTAATCTTTTAGAAAGAATCCAAAAATCTGCAAAATAGTCTAATCTAACTATTTTGCTCATAAAGGCTGTGCAAAACACAAAACATAACCATCGTGATCCTTCAGCTCAAAAGCACGCAAACCGTCATCAGTATCTTCCAGCGGTTCGTGAAATTCTAATCCACGTGATTGAAATTCCGCATACAACCCATCAGGATTTGGTGTATAAATAAAAGCATCCCAACGTGCCCACTCATGCCGAGTATGGTTAGGAACTGGATGGATATATTCGGTTATCTCTTTCAACAGAATCTTGACGTTATCACGACTGACGATACCAAAATACGGATCGTCTTCAGGGACAAGTAAATCTGTCTGAAATCCGAGTTTTTGATTGTAGAATTCTATCGACACGGCAAGGTTATCAACGATGAAAAATGGGTAGATTCTTTCAAGTGTTATCTCTTTTGGCATTGAAATTTTCCTGCTTTTTCCTTGCACAATATCCTAACAGGTTTCTGTCTGATATTCAACAGAAATTGTAAGTATTGAGTCGATTCTACTTTTTTTCTTGAAGAAGCGTCTCTCATCAAATAAACTTATTAGTGCCAAAATTGTTTGACTCCCATTGCCGATGCGTGTTAAACTTTAAAAACGTATTCGTGGGAAAGGACTGACGCTAACTCTATATTCTCAACTGGCATCCTTGATATGTTACAAAAGTCAGAGCAATCAGCATCCAACACCCAACAACAATATGATACTGTTTCAAAACTTCTCATTCATCAAAACCCCGAGGATTGGCTATGGTTTTGTCTCGGCACCTCTGGAATAGAAGTGATCGGCGTACTTGAAACCGAACAACCCACTGTTAAGTCCAATCGTGCAGATAGTTTTATACACGCGAACGTCCTCGGCAAGGAAGTTATTGTGCATTTAGAAGTGCAAACGCACGACAGTACACAAGTGCCGATGCCGCGTCGTATCGCGGGTTACGTAGGGAGAGGTATTGAGTTCTTCGGTCTTCCTGTCTATTCGCATGTTATCTATCTTCACCCGGAGGCAGGCAAAACAGATCCGGGTGAATATGTTCAGGAGATGCCAGGGTATGAGATCCGCATCCGATACAAGGTTATCCGACTGTCTGATTTAGAGGGCGAAGCGTTTTTAGAAGCGCGATTGAAAGGTTTGATTCCTTTTACCCCGTTGATGAAACCACCAACAGGTATGTCGCGTGATAGTTGGTTGCGGGAATGTGTTCAGGTTGCGGATTCCGTACCTGTGGATACATCTGCCAAGGCAGATTATCTGACAGATTTAGCGATTTTGAGCGGTTTGATATTTGATTTTGAAAGTATACGTGATACCATATTGGAGGCAACTATGCAAGAATCATCGGTGATCCAACATTTCCTGCAACAAGGGATTGAACAAGGGATTGAACAAGGGATTGAACAAGGGATTGAGCAAGGGATTGAACAAGGGACGCGGGAAAGCCTTATTGAGGGAATTGTTGAAAATTTAGAGGTGCGTTTCCAGGTCCGTAACTTGCAAGCGGTAAAATCTGCGCTTGAGCGTATTGAAACGTTACAAGGTCTCAAGCAGTTGCGCCGCGCATCAATACAGACACCAAACCTTAATGCGTTCCTGCAAACTCTGGGATTAAACAGCGACACTAACGGAACCGAATCCAGCTGAAAACACGTAATATAGCGGATAGGACACAATTCATGGCAATACTCAGATGGGGTATACTCGGTTGCGGCAATGTCGCTGAACATAAAGGCGGACCCCCGCTTTACACCGTTGACGATTCAGCACTCATTGCAGTGATGCGGCGGGATCGCGCGAAAGCAGAAGACTTTGCCGAAAGACACGGTGCAAAACGTGCCTATACTGACGTAGATCAACTTCTATCAGATGACGAAATCAATGCGGTTTATATTGCAACGCCGCCTAATCTCCACTGCGAACAAACGATCCGTGCCGCACGGGCTGGCAAGCATGTTCTGTGTGAAAAACCGATGGCGATGACAGTTCCAGAGTGTCAACAGATGGTAGATGCTTGCCGTGAAGCAGGCGTTACTTTGATGCTCGCTTACTACCGAAACCATTATCCGAATGTCGTGAAGATGAAAGCATTGATGAATGAAGGTGCAATCGGTGATGTCGTGCTGGCACGTATCAACTGCACTGGTTACTATAACCCGAATCGTCAAGATTTGAAGAATTGGCGGATTAACCCAGAGATTAGCGGCGGTGGCGTGTTGATGGACATCGGCAGTCATCGCATCAGTCTGCTGCAGTATCTGATGGGAGATGTCGCATCGGTACAAGGTTACGCTGAAACGGTACATTTGGATGCTGCGGTTGACGATTCTGCTGTGTTTTCCCTCCGTTTTGAGAGTGGCGCACATGCTGTTGCGAATATCAATTGGAATGTTGGAATCGGCATTGAAGATGTTGAGGTTTACGGCACTGCGGGTTGTTTACGATGTTCGCCATTGAATTCAGGGAATCTAACACTTGAGTCAAAATCGGATGGACATGTTGAATTGAATCAAACTCCGTTGCCACATACACAC
>JAPPMR010000834.1 GCA_028818995.1 Candidatus Poribacteria bacterium
AAAACCCCTAATTTACCCCACGCCCTTGTTTATATTGTGGGTTTCCGATCCCCTCAACCCGACCTACAATGCAACTATAATAAATAATGTTTGTAATAAAATACACAGAAAAACCGAAAACTAAATAACCCTGAACTTGAACCCTTTGGTTAGATGCGATTTCCTAACCGCACCATAGATGTCAATTTAGTGGTACGCCATCCCGGTAGGCGCGTTTTGTAAACGCGCCTACTTTAGGGTAATAAATCGGGCTTACAAAGCCCTCCAACAAGAGTGCTGCGTGACAATTGAATGGCTCTCTGAAGATTAGGATTTAGATTTTAGTTGCAATTGCCGCGTAGATGTGTTAAAATACTATTTGACTAAAATCAGAATACTTGCTTGTAGGAGGACAGGCGAGTGGAAGTACCTGTTTTAGTGCTAAATGCCAGTTATGAAGCAATTAATGTTTGCAATCTCAGACGCGCTCTGAAGATGGTTTTTAAGGGAACCGCTCAGACAGAGGAAGTGTCTGAATCGGAAATACGGTCACCGTCGGCTATTGTCAAAGTGCCGCATGTTATTCGCCTGGTGAATTACGTGCATGTACCGCGCAGTGTTGTCAAGTTTTCCCGTAAGAATGTACTTGCGCGCGACCAACATGTATGTCAATACTGCCACCGAGAGTTTCCTGCTTCCCTGCTAACGCTCGACCACGTTATCCCAATTTCAAAGGGTGGCAAGACAACTTGGGATAATGTTGTGACCGCTTGCAAACGCTGTAACAATAACAAAGGCAATCAGATGCTTCATGAGACGCATTTCAAGTTGAAACGAATGCCGAAAACACCTTCAATCTTAACGTATTTGCAACTCAACCGTCATTTTCGAGGTTACCATCCGTCTTGGAAAAAGTATCTCTATATAAATTGAAACTAAAAGACAGTTGTTTTGCTTATTCTTATCCCATTATGTGTGTGAGCAGAAGGTAAACCATTCAGAATTGCGCGGAGGAGAAGGTGCTTTCAATCTGGATAAATCCTGAAGTTATGCCGTATCAACCACATCCAGAAAGACTGAAGAAGACTTGGGAATTTCAGAGAGCATATAAAAAAGGGAAAAAGAACTGGAATACTCACTTCGTTATCTACGTCTACCACACAGAATTCAGTCAGCCACGGTTAGGAATAACAGTCAGTAAAAAGGTAGGTGAGAGTGTTCAGAGGAACCGCGTGAAACGACTTATTCGTGAAGCCTACCGCCTGATTAAGCCTGAAGTTCTGCCACATTTAGATATTGTAGTTGTGGGTAGAAAAGCTGCCCTCGGTCTTTCAGGACAGCAAGCTGAAGAAAGTTTATACCAATTATTCTGCCGAGCATCAATCATGGTAACGAGAAAGACAGATTTATAGATGTATTGGCAGCGTAAACCTCTGTAAAGATTGGAATATAGTCAAACAAATACCTATAAAAAGTTTGTTGGGTCAAAAACATCTCCTGCAAGTGAACGGTTTGTAAAAGAAAATGAGCCGATTAATTCTCTACGCTATCCGCGGGTATCGCCGCTTTATCTCCCCACTTTTTCCTCCAACGTGTCGTTTCCATCCGACTTGTTCACACTACGCACAACAGGCATTTGAGCAATATGGTACTTTTAAAGGCATCTGGTTAACTCTAAAACGACTGGCAAAATGCCATCCTTACCATCCAGGGGGTTTTGACCCACTTCAGTAACAAATAACAAATAACATAAATTGACATGTAGTGAATGGCGAGCCGTAAAAACCTCGCGCTATAAAAAATGAAAGAGGAGCATCTAAATTTAAATGGGATCCCGTTACATTCTCGCACTTGTTCTAATGATTGCTGTAATGATTGCATGGACTCTGATGTTTGGCAAACCCAAACCCCTTACCCCTGAACAGGACGACCCCGCAATAACCGAACAAACTCCGCCAAGTGACACAACTGATGGAATTGATCTTGGAGAAAAGGAAGAAGACTCCATTGATACAAACCCACTGATGATGGTTCAGGAGAGTCCCGATGATCCTATGGTCCGCGTCAGAACATCTACTTACGACATCACTTTTAACGAAAAACTGGCAATAGCCAAAAAATGGGGATTGATAGAAAAAAAAGAAAACGGAAGTCTTCGCTTTCCCGACAGATCAGACACGACTGAAGACGTGCCGTTGAACCTTATTCCTGAGACAGCACATGACTGTCTTGAACTTCAGATTGGAAATTCATATCTTCAGAATGAACTCAATTTACGGCACGCTTTATGGAAGGTTGATAAACCGGAAGGCATTCAACTATCAGATACACAAGAGAAGGGGACACTTACCTTCACAACTACGATTGACGAGCAATTGCGAGTTGTCAAACAATTTACCTTTTACAACAATAGTTATACGGTGGATTTGGACTTAACGTTCGAAAATGTTTCCGATGCTTCAGAATCATTGTTGATAGGTGGAAATAAAGAATGGAATGGTTATGAATTGCGTTGGGGGCCAGGAATTAATGCTGACCTACTCGTACACGAAAAAGAGACAGGTAAAGCAGGACGCCGTGGTTCCGAAGGTGCTAAAACTTATATCGGTTCGGGAAAACCTACACGCGAACTCAAGCAAGAAGATGCTTTAGTGACAGTACTCTGGGCAGGTATGAATAGTCAATATTTTAGTGCCATAATGATTCCCGACCCGCAACTTGAAGCTACTTATGCACTGGATTATAATGAAAAAGCAAATGAGTCAGCAGATATCCTTGTGGCTGCACCTACTGAGACCGCTGTTTTGACAATCCCTCGTTTTCCACTTCCGTCTCAGCAAAAGCGAACGCATGTTTTTCGTTTATACGTCGGACCAAAGGATGATACATTGTTGAAGCAGGTCACTGCTCCCAATGTGCCAGAAACTCAAATTAACTTATCTAAAGCCATTGACTTCGGATTTCTCGGTCCTGTGGTATGGGGAATGCTGTGGTTAGTAAAGGCGTTGCACAACATTTTTGGGAATTATGGGGTAGCAATAATTCTATTAACTGCATTAGTAAAGATAATTTCTTTTCCGCTTACCCGCAAAGCGCATGTCTCTATGAAAAAGATGCAGGAACTGCAACCGCAATTGACTGAATTAAGAGAAAAATATCGCGACGACCCGCAAAAACTGAATAGAGCCACAATGCGTATTTACAAAGAAAATGGGGTGAACCCGTTGGGTGGGTGTATCCCTTGGCTTCCGCAACTCCCTATTTTTTGGGCACTCTACGGGCTGCTTGGGAGTGCAGTTGAATTTCGAGGTGCGCCTTTCTTCTTGTGGATTGATGATCTTTCGGCACCAGATACATTGTATAAACTCCCATTTACAATACCGCTAATCTTGATGGAAATAGACTCTATCCGATTCTTACCGCTTCTGAATGGACTCACAGCATGGCTCCAGCAGAAATATGTCGGTGGAATGTCTGCTACGCCCGCTACCAGTAATACACAGGCAAAAATCATGCAGTTTTTGCCGCTTATCTTCGTCTTTATGTTTTATAACTGGGCTTCGGGATTTGTGTTATACTGGTTATGTAATAGTGTTCTTACTGTAGCACAACAACAAATACAAACGAAATTTTTCCATGATGGCGAATCCGAAACACAGGAAAATACTCCAAAGCGCAAACCGAATTGATATTTTTAGAGCGTATCTCATAAATAAGATTTGTTGGTTCATTATCAGTTGATTCTCTTTGTAGGAGGGAACTCCGATTCCCGACTATTAGTGGTTTCGTCGCGATTCGGAGATCGCTCCTACAGGATATTGAAATCGGGCTTTCAAAGCCCTCCAACTATTTATGAGATAGGTTGTAGTTAATCTTGTTAAACTTTAGATAAGCTTTTTATCAATTATTATCGTTTAAATTTACCACTTATATGCGTGAATCTTCAACAGCACAAGGAGTACTGCCAATTGCAAAATTATATTGAAACTGAAGCGGAAACTGTCGAAGAGGCAATTGAAATTGCGCTCACACAACTTGAAACGACGCGTGAAGACGTCAACATCATAATTATAAACGAACCGACTAAAGGCATTTTGAGTTTCGGTGCGAAACCCGCAAAAATTCGTGCTACGCTAAAGGAAGATATTTCTACCGCACCAGAGACCGTCCTGAAGGAAATGCTCACGCGAATAGGTATTAACGGTGAAGTTGAATCTAATTTTATCGAGGGAAGTTTGCACCTCAACATGGTTACCGATTCGCCAGCACTTCTTATCGGAAAACATGGACAGACACTTGATGCTATTGAACGTCTTCTTAATTGCATTGTCAACAAGAATGCACTCGCTAAGAAAAAGGTGTTCGTCAATACCGAAGGTTATCGTGAACGGAGAGAGCAAACGCTCGTAGACCTGGCACATCAAGTTGCTGCAAAAGTCAAACGGACGCGTCAAGATGTTGTTCTTGCCCCTATGTCTGCTAAAGACAGACGCGTGATCCATCTTGCCTTACAATCGGATGATAACGTTTCAACGTTTAGCCAAGGTGAAGGTGATATGCGTCGTATTGTTATTACAAGACAAGATAACTATTGAGCCAGAGAAATACGACCAAGTTGAGGAATATCAAATTACCAGTAACCTCATGCTGTACTGAAAAACGAGGGTTGCGATATGAAATTTGAGGATACTATCGCCGCCATCGCAACACCGCGCGGTGAAGGCGGTATCGGTATAGTACGCGTCAGTGGACCGCTGGCAATCCCAATCGCATCTCAGTTGTTTCGTCCCTCACGCGTTATCTCGCCTGATGAACTCCCATCACATACACTTACACACGGACACGTTATAGATACATCAGCATCCGATGAAATCATTGACGAAGTGATGCTGGGTATTATGCGCTCCCCGAAAACGTATACCACCGAAGACATTGTTGAATTTAACTGCCATGGCGGAATTGTTCCGCTAACAACCGTGTTAGCATTAGTGGTAAAAGCGGGAGCAAGACTCGCTGAACCGGGCGAGTTTACGAAACGTGCCTTTCTTAACGGTAGACTTGACCTCGCACAAGCTGAAGCAGTAGCAGAACTCATCAGTTCAAAAACAGAACTTAGCCGAAAAATCGCAATTCAGGCACTTGAAGGCAAACTCTCTGAAAGTGTGAATCAACTCAGCGATACACTTGCGGCATTGCTCGCAGAAATTGAAGCCTCCATTGATTTTCCCGACGAAGACCTTGATTTTATGAAGGTTGAGGCGCAGCTTCAGACTGCCCGTACTGTTCAGACAGATTTGACGCACTTACTCGAAACTGCTTCGGAAGGACGTTTAATCAAGGAGGGTGTTAACGTCGCTATTTTGGGCAAACCAAACGTCGGAAAATCAAGCCTATTCAATGCGCTTGTTCGCTCAGCACGCGCTATTGTCACAGATATTCCCGGCACGACGCGGGACACGATTGATGAAACTATAAATCTTGACGGTATACCTATAAATCTGATTGACACCGCTGGACTACGACAAACGGAGGATATTGTTGAACAACAAGGTGTTCAACGGAGTAGAGACGTTCTCAATAGAGCTGAATTTCTACTCCTAATGTTTGACGCATCCCAACCCCTAAATGAAGCGGATACTGAACTTTTGCAGATAGCGAATTCACACCGCGCAATCCTGATTCTAAATAAAATTGATCTTCCCGCCATCGTCCAACCACAGGCGTTAACTGACCATTGTCCAAAGGTTTGCATTGTTCAAACAGCAATTACTGAAGACAAAGGTATTGATGTGTTGAAAACTGCTATCCGAGAAGAATTGCTTGGTGAAGAATTCAATATAGGTGAATCTCCAATTGTTACGAATACTCGCCATCAAGATGCGCTACGCCGTGCGCAAGAGGCACTTGATAATGTTATAGTGAGTTTAGAAAACGAGATGCCACCTGATCTTGTTTCGGTTGATCTGCGTATTAGTCTTGATGCCCTCGGTGACATTGTTGGTAAAACAACCACTGAAGATATTTTGGACCGAATTTTCTCACAGTTCTGTGTCGGCAAGTAAACACAATCTCTTAACGTTACGTTTGTCATGCTAATAGTGCTGTAGTATTGTAGGTCGGGTAGAGCGAAGCGACACCCGACATGAACTAAACTATGTGACAATTGTTTACACACCCATGAATCTGTTTTAACTGGACATACTTCGTGGGATATGGTATTATTTTACAATCACTAAAACGATAAGCCGTTGCGCAGGTTATCTGTTCAACATTATAACTTAGGAAACACTTAATTATCGTTTACCTAAAGGAGAGAATTAATGTATAATTCTGTTTTTCACCGCTACTCTCCCTATGTAGCAGGACTCACCGTCCTCTTACTAATAACAGTATCAATTCCTGTCCTTGCAGAAGGCGAAAAAGTCCAATGGGGAAAATCCGTTGAGGATGCTACGAAACAAGCCGCTGAAACCGGTAAACCGATTATGATGGACTTCTATACAGATTCGTGAGGTTGGTGTGATCGGCTGGATGCCGAAACATTCACTGATGCAAACGTCATCACTCTTTCTGAAAAGTTCATTACTGTCAAGGTAAATCCACAAGACGAGGAACTGCCCATAAACGACGAAACGCGCAAAAAGTATGGAATTACAGGCTATCCGACAATTTTGTTCATCGGTCCGGATGGCGGTGTCATCACTAAAAAGGTGGGATACGCTCCACCTGAAGAATTTGCACCTGTGATGGAAGAAGCTCTAAAAAAGGAGATGGAATTCCAGGCAAAATTGGCAATATTTAAGGAAATGCCGGATGATGTCACACTAAACCGTGAAATTGCTACACTCTATCTACAACGTCAACAGATTGAGAAAGCACTCCTGATTAGCGAGAAAATGCCCGATGATGTTGAAATCAACCGCGAAATCGGTATCTATTATCTTGGTAAGAATGAAATTGAGAAAGCACTACTGATAAGTGAGAAAATTCCCGATGATATTGAACTAAACCGAGAAATTGGTATCTATTATCTCAACAAGAAA
>JAPPMR010000343.1 GCA_028818995.1 Candidatus Poribacteria bacterium
GTTTCACGTAGTGTCGCTGGGAATTCCTCCATTGAGATATTGACATTAACACCAAACCCTAACACGAAAAAGGGTTGACGATGCTGGTCGTATTCAATTTCTGTCAGAACACCTGCAACCTTTTTCTTTGCAATTCGCACGTCATTTGGATATTTAATCCGTGCCGTTAGTCCAGTAATAGTATGTATGCCTTGTGCGATAGAGAGTGCTCCGATAAGGTTCGGCAGATGTATCTGGTCCTGTTTCAGTCGATGTCTGAAGATGATCGAAGCGAGGATACATTTGCCGGGTGGTGCATCCCATATTCTGCCGTACCTGCCACGTCCTGCCGTTTGATGGTCAGCAATGATAAGTGTTCCTTCTTCAGTATTTTCCGACTTTCCGCGTGCGATAGCAATATCGTTTGTTGATGAGACTTCGGTGTGGAATTCTACATGTGATTTTCCAATGATTTCCGTTTTGAGTGTCTCAAGAAAGGTTTTAGTTGCTATCACGGTGCGGGTTACCTCAGTTGGAGAACTACTTCCCACCAAGTTTGCTGAGATGATTCTCTGCTTCAACTTTCCACTGTTCAGGCGGATTCAATTTAAGAAATTGTTTCCACTGTTCTTTTGCTAATTCCGTCCGTTCTGTGTATTGATACATCAAGGCGAGATTATAGTTCGCAGTCAAATTGCGGGGTTCCAGTTGTAGCGCATGCTCAAACTGATCGGCTGCTGCGCCAAGCTGATCCATACTGTAAAGCACATTGGCATACACTATAATCGTGGGAACATGTGCGTCGTTTAAAGCGAGTGCCTTTATCAACATATCTTTCGCCTTATTTAACTCCATTTCAGAATTGTAGTAAAGATCACCGAGACGTTGATATGCTTCAGTTGCCTCATCGTCAATTGCAATCTCTTTTTCATATAGCTGGATCGCTTTTTTCCAATTTTGTTCCCGCTCAGCGAGTTTTCCAAGATGTGTATGTACGCCTTTATATTTTGGTTCCAATTGTATTACCTTTTGGAACGTCTCTTCAGCGAGTTTGTGTTGCTCAATATAGAGTTGCAATGTTCCGATATGGTAGTGTGCATCAACATTTTTGGGTTCTAAATCCACAACTTGCTTGAAATCCTCTAAAATCTGACTGCTACGATACAGTGTATTCCCTATCCGCTTGTATCGGTTAGTAATCATGCCTCGATGAAAATATGCGTCAACAAGATCGGGCTTGAGTGCAATAGTGGCAGTATACTCTTTAACCGCCATTTCAGCATGCTTATGGAAGTTTTCAAGTGTTTCTGCGTAGGTGTCCAATAACCGCGCGTAACTATAGTGCCAATCGAAATGCTCTGGATCATGCTCGTTTGCTAATGCGTAGTGATGAAATGCTTGTTGGATATTGTTTTCATGATTTTCTTCGGCGCCTTCCTTACTCCGTCTTTCAAAAATAACTGCAAGCGTATGGTGGATATTTGGATGATTGGGTTCCAATTTCAACGCAGGTTGATACACACGGATCATGTTGTCTTCATCCTTGCGTTCTTGATAGATACCACCGAGTCTGAAAAACGGTTCCGCGTTTTCAGGATCAAGTTCGGTGGTTTTCTCAAAATACACAATAGCGTTGTCAATATCGCCTTTATTTTCGTATAACATGCCGATTTGATATTGTGCGGCGACGTTGTCGGGTGTGAGGCGAACAGTTTCCAGAAACGCAGCGAGTGCCTCATCGGGCTGTTCTAGTTCGACGTGAGAAAGCGCAGATAGATAGTGTGCTTGTGCGTCCTCTGGATTGATAACGATGATTTTCTCTAATGCATCTATCGCCTGCTGGTGCGATTCGCCTTCACGGTAGATTTGCACCATCTTGTAAAGCACATCTGACCGATTCGCATCTAACTGCAACGTTTTTTCATAATAGACAAGTGCGTTTGCTTTGTCTTCATTTGCCTCATAAGTCTGTCCCAAAAGATAGGTGGCATCAATATCTTTAGGGAATAGGATAATATGGACGTTTAACGGCTCAACCGCATCTTTATAGTTTCCCGATTCAAAAGCGGTTTTGCCCTGCTCCCAGAAACGGGTGGCTAAATCAGGGTTGAGTTCAAGTGCTTGCCGATAATAGGTTGCCGCTGTCTCCAGATTACCCTGTTGACGATATAGATCGCCCAAATGGACATACGAATCGTGAAAGTGTCCGCGCGGCAGTTGCAGCTCCAAATAGCTTGGGTCTGCATCAACAATCTCAAGCGTCTTTTTGTAGTGTGCGATTGCTTTTTCTGTATTGCCTGCATCCGCTTCAAGTTTGCCCATATAGAACTGAGAGCGTGGATCGTTTGGTAGAATACTCATCGCTTTCTTTAAGAGTTCGCGTGCGTCATCTGCCCCCATTGTCTCCGCGAAGTATGGTTCTAACGGCTTATAGATTTTGTCTTTAAGGGCTGGATCGCTTGCAATTGCGCGCTTATAATGGATAATTGCGGTTGTGATATCACCCTGCAAGTAGAGTACATCTGCAACAGCGAAATGTGCGGGAGCATACGTCGCGTCAATTTCCAGTGTGCGATGATACAACTGGACTGCACCATCTGTGTTGTCTGCCTCAGCGAAAATAACAGCGAGATCAAAGACATCTGTTGCGGTGTAAGGTTGATATTCTGCTGCTTTCTGGTATTCCTGTAGCGCATCATCAAAGAACTTTTCCTTTGCGAGCACTTGCCCCAATTTGATGTATGCAGGTGCGAATTTGCGGTTGTTTTGAATAGCACGTTCAAATGTCTCTCGCGCCTGATTCAGATTGCCTTGGTCAAAGTAAACCAACCCTCTACCGTATATTGGATATTCCCATTTAGGATTTAGGGTTTGTGCAACTTCAAAGGATTGGAGTGCTTCGGCATGTTTGCCCTGTTTGAGGTGAATTTCGCCTATGTAGTAGTGCGCAGGATAGTATTCTGGATTTATGGTAAGACAAGTTTGAAATTTGGTGAGTGCTTGATCGTAATTTTGCTGTTTTTGGTAGATTGCACCGAGACTATAATGTGCCCAAAATAACGAAGGGTCAAGTTGGAGTGCAGTTTCGTAGTGGCTAATTGCTATTTCTTCGGCATCCGCGTTCTGTTTCGTGTCGGTGAGGGCATAGGCGTAACCTAATCCATAGATGAATGCTGCATCATTTTCACGATTGACTTTTTCAGTTTCATAGCGTTGGATGAGTTCAGCGAGGTGTCCCTCTTTTTGCCATTCTGCAATTAATTCACGATGTTTTTCGGGTGCGTCCTTTTGGGCTTTCAGTACCTTCGCGAAATCTTTTTGCATCTCCTTTTCCCATTCTTCTTGTGCGAAGGTTGCTGTTGTGATTGTGAGGATTGTGAGTTGTATTATTATAAGTAGTGTGGTTATTTTTTTCATTTTTTTCTCCTAAGTGTCTGCGATTTAGCATGATTTTGCGAGGATTGCCTCTATTTTTTCGCGTGTTGGCATTGACGGCGTTGCACCGAGTACTGTGACTGCCGCTGCACCCGCAGCTATGGCAAACCTCACCGCCTCAGATAGATCGTTTCCGTTCGCGAGTGCCGTTGCCAATCCACCACTGAACGCATCTCCTGCACCGGTTGTGTCCACTGCATCAACCGATAGTGCTGGAATGTGTGTGGATTGCGTTGCTGTGCAGAGCAGGACTCCTTGTTCTCCCAATGTTAGCACGACTGTCGCTATCTGTGTTTGTAATGTCTCTGCTGTAACGATAGCCTCTTCAAGTGTGTTTACAGCATGTCCCGACAACAGTGCTGCCTCCGTTGCGTTTGGTGTCAGAATATCCACTTGCGCTAACAAACTTGGCGGTAATGGACGCGCTGGTGCTGGATCTAAAATTACGATTGTGTTGTTTGCTTTAGCAATGTTTATGGCTGTTTGTGATGCCTCAATCGGTGTTTCTAATTGTAGCAGTAGAACGTCTGCTTCGGCAATGCTATCTGCTGCGTCCGCAATGTCTTTTGACGTGAGGCGCATATTGGCACGTGGCACTACGATTATACTATTGTCACCATCCGGTTCCACAACGATGGTTGCGATACCAGTACCGCTCTCAACATCGGTTTTGACAAATCGGCTGTTGATATGTTCGGACTCTATCGCGGATCGGAGTATATCAGCGAAGGGGTCAGCCCCTATTCTACCGATAAGCGTGACTTCTGTGCCTAATCGGGCTGCGGCTGTCGCTTGATTAAAGCCTTTACCACCGGTGAAGATGTCAAACGTTTCTCCGATGAGGGTTTCGCCTTTGGTTGGCATCCGTTCGGCGCGTATTACAAGGTCAACGTTTGCACTGCCGACTACGGTGACTTTGGGCTGCTGCATCGGTGTTTCCGATCCTTTGTTTTGATAATCGAGATTCGGAGGTCGCTCGGACAGATTATGTTTTTACGTTTCCGATCCGTTCAATTCTTGTAAGAATACCTCAACGTTGGGTATCTTAACTGCTGTGCGATGTAACTCTGCCAAACGATCAATGTCTTGAATGGATTCAAGTGACTGTTCGACGGGTTGCACATCGCTTTGTGGAAAACGTATAGTAAGTACAGACAAGATATTCTTAATGGAATTTTCACGTGCACCTTGTTGCTTAAGGTGTTCTATAAATGGAAATTCTCGCATCATTTCCTCCGATATGAGTCTTTGTAAAAAAGTTAGGTCATGCACTAAACTACTCAACGTTGTCATCGCAAACAACAGTGTGCCACGCGTCTGTGAATCAACAGGCGCAGCAACAGTCTTCTCAACACATTTTTCCAACCATGTTTCCGCGTCCATACCTTCTGGAGGCTTCATCAAAGGTGTAAAAGGTAACAACCCAACCGATGCTGCCTCCAAAAACGACTCACCCTCTAAATCCGCCAACCGAATCACCTGATACTTATACTGCAACCCAAACACATCATTTCCATAACGATAGCCACCCGGGTCGGTCTGCCCTGCATTTGGACTGAGATATATCACCACTGAATACACGGGAAGTTCATGACGTAGCAGGAGTTCACTTGCATAAGCGAGCATACGCAACGGCATCGGTTTATCTCTACTATCCTCCGTTTGCACCTCTATATGCAGAAGGACTACCTCATTGTGCCACAGCACCTTAAATGTCATGTCATTGCGATGCACCTTAACCGTTTGTTGTTCAGTTTCAAGTGTCTCTAAAACTTGGACATCGGGCGTGCCAAAGGATAGCCTGGCGAACGCATCGGCGTACCGGTGCATCAGATGCTTCACGATCTCATCATATTGTGCCATGCACAGCCGTCCGCCTTTTCCTAAAGGTGCTTTTATTGATTATACTTGACGGGAGGGTGGTTTGTCAAGGGAAGTTTTTTGGTGGGATGGTGTTGGGAAGCGGTGTGGGTAGTAAATTATTCTTCTATCAATTGCATGGTTTCGTCAGCCCGAAGTTTAAGATTAATTCTGAGTAGTGGTTTGGGCAAATCTATTTGTACAACTACAATTCCCTATAATCCCCTTTAAACACTTCTCTAACGTGCCAACCGATAAACTCCAAGTCGGGGAAATAAATTTGCTTTTGTGGTGGTGTAATTTTTTCACCATGAAAGTCCATTAGCCACTCATCAAAACCTTTTGTTCCGCGTACGTCATCCGAAACGAGTATATGCAATTCTTTGGACAATGTAAACGCCCCAAGGTCAAATAATTTATGATGCATAACACAGAGACATAATCCATTCACTTCTTTACTGGGTCCACTGTGGGATTGCCATTTGATATGAGAAGCTTCCAATGCAATAGGGGTAGCACCCAATCTCACTTCAAAGCCACAAACAGCACATTGATATTCGTAAGCCCTTAAAACGCTATTTCGGAAGTTAAAGGAACGCCCCCTCGTTTCAAAAACCTGAGGAGGGAATTCGAAATCTATGGTTTGCAAGATTTCGCTGTGAATTGAAGGTGGAAAGTGTTTGTTCAACATCATCTGAACTATTTCAACAGACAATGTAGAGTCACTTTGAAGTTGCTCGACTATATCTTCATGGAAACCACCAGAAACGTTATTTTCAAGAAGATCTATTTTTCTTGCATCTCCAGAGGAGTTTGGTGTAATATTTTCGGCATTGGTTACCTCCCAAACACTATCTCCTTGCAACCGCCAAAATGGATATTCGGTTCCTCTGGTTGATTGGCTACGTCCAAATTCTTGTAGTAATCTACCAAGTCCTTCATCTATTTCGGTGTATGGAATAAGTCGCACCCCATCACGTTGCAATTTGCCTATCGCATATAAGATCAGTAATGGTTTGTGGGGTGCTCTTTCGTCACCACGTCTCCATATTCTGATGTTTTGAAATTTTTCAATGATTAACTCTCTATCCATTGGCATTTGGTAGTCTCCACAATATCACTTATGGCAAACCAGACAAGGTTCCTCGTCATCCTCATCATCGTGAACATCAGTAAGAATTTCTATCAGTCGGCGATTCGGCTTTTCCTTTTTCTTGGATGCCTTCGCCTTTTCAGTCCTTGCCTTGATTTGTGCTATCCGTTCAGGATCCGCCAACTCCTCTAAACTTTCACCTTGACTCCACGTGAACCGTTCGCCTGTTTCGGTGTTAAATTTCTCGTATCCTTTAGCAAGTTCAAACAGGTCAGGGTGTTGCTCTAAGAGTCCCACCCATTCGGATTTGCGTTGGAAGAAGCAGAAGTAGCACCCGGAACGCGTGCGCCACTGGTAATAGTCGGGCAAACCGAGTCCGCTCTCCTCAAGGATACGGAAAACGTCCTCTTTGGTGATGCCGTCCTCTTTGAATGGGTATTTGGGGGTAATGTTTCGGAGGGCTGTCGTTTTCAGCGGTTTGTAGCCGACACGATCTTCGTCAGCACGGATACCGATGTAGTTGAACGCTTTATCTTCGCCGACGTATGCCTCAAAAGGTCTTATTTTCAGTTTTACAGTACACCAACGCACCTGAGACGATGGCAGCAATCCACCGTGTAACGTCAACC
>JAPPMR010000844.1 GCA_028818995.1 Candidatus Poribacteria bacterium
GCCTATTACGCGATGATTCAACTGATTGACGAGCAGTTTGGCAGGATCCTTGAAACGCTTGATGAAACAGGGCAGCGCGAAAACACTGTTATTATTTTTACCAGTGACCATGGGGAAACGCTTGGTGACCACGGGCTAATCCAGAAGGGCTGTAGATTTTACGAAGGCTTGGTCAGGGTGCCACTGATCTTTTCGTGGCGAAGACAGTTTGCGAGTGGCCTCAAGAGCGACGCACTCGTTGAACTCGTCGATAAAGCACCGACACTCTTGGAATTAGCGGGTTTAGCGGTGCCTGAAGGGATGCACGGCAAATCACTTCTGCCCATCCTCCGAGGTGAGGCGGATGCGAATCATCATCGTGATTTCGTCCGGTGTGAGTATTATGACGCTGTTGATCTACCAGACCATTCTTTCGCAACGATGTACCGAAATAAACGTTACAAATTGGTAGTTTATCACGGACATGAGGAGGGTGAACTCTACGACTTAATCGATGATCCGGACGAGTTTGACAATCTCTGGCATGTTCCCGCGAAACAGGACATCAAGTTGGAGTTGCTGAAACAGAATTTTGATGCATCTATGTTCGCCATGGACAGAGGACCCCGGCGAGTGGGGCCGATGTAAAACCTTTATGACTTACGCATTTTCTCTTAAAGTCCCTGATAAGGGGATTTAGGGGTTAAATACAACGAAATTACTGCTTTTTACGTAAAAATATTCCATATCTACTTAATTTACGTAAGTTCTAACTTTTTAAGGTAACAAGTTAGTATACTGCCATCGGTTTTTTAGACCACACCCTAAAGGAAGATTGTGCTACAATACAATCTCACAGAAAGGAGTCTCCGAAACGCTCGCATTCGACGTTAGGGTATTTGACACCTGTCGAATTTCAACGAAAAAACTTGTCTTAACTTTGCTAATTTTGTGACCTGAATAAGCGATGGCACTTCAAAAGGGTGGCACTTCATATATTGGTATGTCACCTATTCAATACTAAACTTTGGACAATTTTCAGTTCCATAGATGCGGCACATCCTCTCAGAATACATAGCACTCCACTGGAGTGCGGGAGGTAGATAAACATTTTTCTATAGACATAGCACTCCGCTGGAGTGTGGTATTTTTCTCAAAGTTCCATGCATGTGTGAAACTCTTGAAAAAATACAAAGCCCTTGAAAACTTAAGTCACACGCGACACGAATTGTCCAAACTTTAGTATTCAATAACTCAAATCAAATTAACTTAGAAAAGTAAAAGAGGTGTATAGAATGAATGTAGATCAAATAACCTTTTCCGCTATGTTTAAACCTTCTGTGCAATTTAGGATACCTTTATTCCAACGGCATTATGTATGGGATCGTACAAAACAGTGGGAACCTTTATGGCTTGATATTTCACAGCAGATGAAGGTAGGAAGCACAAGTCATTTCACGGGGACTATTGTTATCCAACAACAGCCAGCATCACCCGGTGTTCAGATATTTGATATTATTGATGGACAACAACGACTGACAACTTTCCAAATCATGCTTTGCGCAATCAGAGATATATGTATGCAAAACGGACATACGGAGATTGCCAATGAGGTTTGTAAATACATAATAAATAATGGGGAGGCTGAACTTAAGCCAGAGGAGCGTTATAAAATCATACCGACAAAACGGAATAAAGTCTCTTTTTTTGCGCTCATTGATGGAGACACACGCAATAGCACCGGGAAGGTATATGCTGCATATAGTTATTTTCGTGATAAGATACAGGACCACGTTGACATAGACCCGAAAAAAATCAAAAATTTGTACGAGGTTCTTATAAATAACTTTGGCTTTGTTCAAATCCGCATTAGTGAAGCAGATAAACCGGAAAAGATATTTGAATCGCTGAATGCAAGAGGCAAAGAGCTTTTAGAGTTTGATAAACTCCGCAATAATCTATTTCTGCGAGCTCGCATAGATAGAGATGCCTTATATGAAAAATATTGGGAGCCTTTTGAGGATGATTATTGGGACCCGGACATTAAAAAGATAGGCACTTCCTATGAGCAATTCTTTCATCATTTCTTGATAGCAAATCTCGGAACAGAAGATGTTAAGCCTGAATTTACGACCTATGAACGCGAATATATGGAGAAACTGAAACAGGAAGATAAAACAGTAGAAGATGAGTTTCTTCTCTTAAAAGACTATTCCGATGTTTATCGTAAAATGACGGACTGTGATGGGAACACCGTCATCGGTAAACGCATGGAATTCTACAAAATATTTGACTTGACCACCTTGCATCCTTTCTTGTTGTTTGTCATCTGTGATGCCAAACTCGGAGACACTGAACTTGAACGCGTCTTTGATATTTTAGAATCTTACACGCTCCGGCGTCTGTTATGCTGCAACGGGAAAGGCGGACTCAAAAATTATAACAAATTCTTTGCCAGAGTTATAAAACATTTTCAAGGCGAGTTTAGTTTAGACGGGTTTATACAATACCTCGGTGCCGAAACTTCTGATACAACGCATTACCCAACAGATCATCAGATCAGAGACGCTTTATACACACGTTTTGAACCTAACTCCCTTAACTTCCCCGACAGAGAGACGCTCATTTTCCCACACAATCAGTATATGAAAGCAGCTTTGTCGGGGCTTTGGGCGCAAACAGCAGGTCAGATACAAAAAAGACTTCTTCGCTATATTTTATATCGGATAGAAATGGAAAAACAGAGAAATAACAAATATCGCGAAGAAATCGTTTTTGAAGAAAAGTTGGGTTTAGAACATGTCATGCCAGAAAAGTGGAAAGCAAAATGGGATTTACCGATTGACCCACAAGCTGTCTCGCTCGATCCAGACGCACACAAGGTCATTGTAAATACAAATGTGCAAAGTGAACGCAAACTTTACCACGAATTGTTTTCAAGTCCAAGTACGGATACCTCACAAGACGGGTTAGTCGATATGACTTATGTAAACGCTTATAATTTAGGAATCGCCAGAGATGCATTCCTTGAAAGCATTGGAAATCTTACACTTGTCAACAAAGCCCTAAATTCAAGACTCGGGAACCGCCCCTTTGACGTGAAGAAAGAGGCTCTAAAGGATTCCAATCTAATACTCAATACGGAAATCCGAGAACATGAACAGTGGGACATCAATGAAATTGACGCACGCAGCCAAAAACTCATTGAGGAAATACAAAAAATATGGAAACCTTTGGACTGGTACAGAAATGGATAAAGTCTGTCTGAATCTGATAAGAATAAATAAGTATTGCGAAATTGTACTGCCACCGGAAATTTAGACCACTCTCTAAACCAAGATTGTGATACAATAACAATCTTATTGAAAGGATTCTTTGAAACGCCCACATTCGGCGTTAGAGTATCTAACCCCTGTCGAATTTGAGCAAAAAAACTTGTCTTAACTTTGCTAAATTTTGGTCTGAATAAACGGTGGCACTTCAGATTAAATTAAGATAAAACGGAATTATGCTTACACAAAACACTATTCATTGTGGCGACACGTTTACGCTATTGAATGAAGTCCAAGATACCTCGGTAGATCTAATTGTATGTGATGGTCCGTATGGTGTAACAGATGAACCATGGGACCAAATACCATCAATTCAGGAATTTAACCTTGAACTCATTGAAAATTTTGCCCCGAAGTTGAAGGAAGGTGGCACACTCTATCTGTTCGGTAAACCCGATTGTATTGATTTTATAGATTATCGAAAGTTCTTGAATCTCCGTTCAAAGATCGTCTGGTATCAACCGAGTCGGCTCGCACAAGGACGAATCAATTATACTAATAACTACGATATCATCTGTTATTTTATCAAGGGCAAAAAACCGCGATGCTATAACTTGGATGCTATCAGAGTCGCGCAACTTGTTGAGTTAGAGCACCGACTTCGTTGTGAAAGCGTGCCATCTGTAACGAACGGCAAATTTGGAAAAACGAAGTTTAATGCAAAGGGTAAGAACCCTGGTAATGTTTGGGGAGACATAAAGCAGTTAACCTATAAATCCAAGGAGTTAGTTTGTAGGGAAGCCCTCAATACGATCCAGAAACCTGAGAAACTCATTGAGCGGCTTGTATTAGCGAGTTCATTACCGGGCGATTTGGTTTTGGATCCCTTTGCGGGAGTTGGCACCTGCCCTGTGGTGTGTAAGCGACATCAGCGAAATTTCATTGCTTTTGAAATCAATCAAGATTTCGTTAAGGCAAGCGAAGAAAGGTTACTTAAACTTAACGACGGTCAACAGATTCTGGAGTTTAATTTTGGCGAATAAAATCCACCGTGAAATCATTGAACTTGTGTTAAAAGCCTCGGAACTAGCACGAACAATAGGAATTCCTAATCTTTTGCAGCCAGGCCTTGTCAAAGAAATGATTATTGCTGACATCTTAGGTCATGAATTGATTACCTCAAAGCGAAATGCGGATGCCCATGATCCTGATGACCCGACGATTCTTTATGAATACTTGTCGTGCAAGGAAGGAGGTTCTGGACAATTTGATAGGATGTTTAAGCGTCCACTAGAAAAACGAGAGGAATCGTTGTATAGAATCTGGAGAAATAATAAAATCTATCTAGCCATATTCTATTCAACCAATCAAGCGAAGGTGAAAGTAATTTTTGAACTTGAGCCAAAACTTGTTGCTGCTGAGACAGAGCAGCAACTTGATCGTAGTACAAATGACATTTCACATGTCAGTTTTCGGGAAAAATGGGCAAGAGAAAATGGAAAAATTGTCTATCAAGATTAGAAATGTAAATAACAATAATTTCTCAATGCCTCTGGAAACCTGTAATATCTGTACTGCCACCGGAAATTCGGGCCACTCTCTAAGACAAGATTGTGGTATAATATCGATCTACTTGAAAGGAGTATCCGATGGCAAAACGAAAACGAAGAAACTTCACCCGCGAGTTTAAAGCCGAAGTTGTTCTTGAAGCACTCAGCGGTGAAAGTTCACAAGCGGAAGTGTGTCGGAAAACCCCACAACCTCAGCGATGAACAACTCTCAAAGTGGAAGCGACAACTTCTTGAAAATGCGGCATCCCTTTTTGAACCCGCTGATAAACAGTCTGATGCCTCTGCGGATCGGATTGCCCAGCTTGAGCAACTCGTTGGACGGTTGACCTTGGCACTTGACATCGAAAAAAAAGCCTCAACTTACTTGAGTTGACCCCGATGGAGCAGCGAGAAATGATTGAGGCATTACGGACAGACTTTTCGGTTCGGCAGATATGTGAGACGCTGGGTTTCACCCGAAGCAATCTCTATTATCATCCCAAGCAGAACCCGTGCGAAGCGGGTCTCCGCGATGAAATAGAGAAGTTATCTCTACTGTATCCAACATACGGATATAGGCGTATCACGCAGTTGTTGGTGCGTCGCGGATACACCATCGGGTATAAACGTGTTGCCCGATTGATGAAAGCCGCCAACCTCTCGGTTTCCGTCAAACGTGTCTGTCAAACCACGAACTCCATTGAGGGGGTGCGTCCCTGGAGCAATCGCCTTGAAAACCTTGATGTCTCCCGATGTGATCAGGTTTGGGTGGGCGATATTACTTACGTCCGTCTCAGAGGACACTTCATCTATGTTGCTCTGCTCATGGATGTCTTCACTCGCAGGATCAGAGGATGGCATATTAGTCAACACTTGACGCAATCTCTGACGTTGAAACCCTTAGAGACAGCACTCTGTCAAAGTGTCCCAGAGACCCATCATTCGGATCAAGGTGTTCAGTATCTTTCAAATGCGTATATCTCACTGCTTAGGCATCATGGCATTGAGATTTCAGTCGCCCGGAGAGGGTGTCCTTGGGAGAACGGATACGCCGAAAGACTTATCCGCACGCTCAAGGAAGAAGAAGTTCATCTCAACGTCTATGAGGATATCCATGAAGCGAGAGTCCGCATTGGGCATTTTATTACACAGGTGTATAATCACAAACGCCCGCACTCTGCGTTAGGGTATTTGACACCTGTCGAATTTGAGCAAAAAAACTTGTCTTAACTTTGCTAATTTTTGGTCTGAATAAACGGTAGCACTTCAATCGGTATGTCTATAGAACTTGGTTAGTACAAGAAATGATTACAAGAAATTGAATCGTTTTTGACAAAAGTGTTATTGCATGATACTATTTATAAACAGATGTCTGAAAGAGAAGTTTGACTGTCCATTGATCCTATTTTTGAAGTGCGTTATTATCAATACGAAAGCAAACACGTGTTGCCTTGCGTAAACACATAAGGAGCGAGCATGGAACGGAAAATCGTAATTTGTTTGACATTTCTTCTCTTTTTTGGTATAACTATTGGTAATGCTGCGGTAGAAGTCGGGTTCATTCATCTTGGTGACAACGGCGACTTTACTAAACCGGCATTGGAGTTTGCTGAAAAGACGTTCAAAACCACACAACTCGCAAAGGCAGATTTGAAGAGTGCCACATTCAAGCAGTTTGGTGTTGTCTGGTGGCATGATGGCGATGCTGATCCGGGGGGATTATCCAACGCGGAAATTAATGCATTCATTGACTACGCTGAAAGCGGGGGCGCGGTACTTCTGACTGGTGCAGCTATCCGATACGCTACGCCGTTGGGATTAGAAGACGCACAACCCCGAAAATTTGGACCCATTCCAGACGATGGAAGCAATGTTGGTATTATTGTCCTCAAAGAGACACTGGAACTTGGGTTGGTAGATGGGCTCGAAAATGTTGATGGGAAGACCCCTAAAGTTGATGATTGGATTCAGGTTAATTCAAGTGGATATCCAGTAAGTGGTGACTATTTCGATAAAATTTGGAAGAATTTTACGACGCTTGCGAATGCTTGGGAGCAGGGTACCGATTACAAGGATAGGATTGCAGCTTTCGGTTATTGGGAAGCTGGGAACGGTAAAATCTTCAACATGAATTGGCGGCTTCCGAATTTTCATAAAAACAACAA
>JAPPMR010000279.1 GCA_028818995.1 Candidatus Poribacteria bacterium
CAGATTTTCAAGAACATGTTTGTCTGATGTTGGATCTCATCGCACTTGCATTCCAAACAGATGTGACCCGAATTGTAACCTTTACGTTAGCAAATGAGGGTAGCAACAAGACATATCCGACTATCAATGTTACTGATGGACACCATAATTTATCGCATCATGGTGGAAATAAAGCAAAAATAGATAAAATTCGGAAGATAGACGTTTTTCATACACAGCAGCTTGCATACCTACTGGAAAAACTTGACTCCATTCCTGAAGGCGAGGGAACATTACTTGACCATTCTATGATTTTATACGGCAGTGGAAATTCTGACGGCAATCGCCACAGCCATCACGATCTTCCAATTCTATTATCTGGTCAAGGGTGTGGCACACTGAAAAGTGGACGACATGTCCAGTATCCAAAGGAAACGCCACTTAATAATCTTTGGTTGTCTATGCTTAATCGAATGGATGTTAATTTGCAGCAATTAGGGGATAGTACGGGTAGTTTAGAAGGATTATCCTAAATCCAACACTCGTTGTAGCACAATCTGTTAGATTGTGCCTGAAAACCCGCAAACTAAATGAAGATTAATTTATTAATTCGGTAATTTTCTGTCCGCACAAGGCAGGTGTACTTCCCTTGCTGGCGAGGTTTCCTAACCTCGCCAAATTACTGATTTATTTTTTTAACTTCATATAGTTTGCGTTACAAAATCCTAATTTATAGATTATCCGTACAAGATAAGGTGATCGCAGCAAACACGGCGCGTTTACAAAGCGCGCCTACTATGAGATTTTTACTCGTTTTCGTCTTTCCCGTAACCGCCGCCCCCTGGCGTTTCTATCTGAATAACATCGCCTTCGCGAACAGAAACAGTAACTTTGCCAGCAAGAGCCTGTTCCTCCCCATCACGGATTAACACGTTACGTCCCAATTGTCCTGCTTCACCGCCTTGTAAACCGTAGGGTTGAAATACGCGGCGTTCCGATAGGATTGTAACCTCCGCATCTGTGAGAAGTCTAAGAGAACGCACAATTCCTGCCCCGCCTTGAAATTCACCTGCACCGCCAGTACCACGCCGAATCGCATACTGCTCGACCTGCATTGGATAACTCGTCTCAATGGCTTCTATAGGCGTATTCATTGTATTCGTCATGTGGGTATGAATAGCATCAATCCCATTGCCGTTTGGACGTGCCCCCATTCCTCCCGCGATGGTTTCATAGTAGGTAAAGTCTCTGCCCCGTGACACATCATGACCACCCACTGTGATGTTACTCATAGACCCGCAACTCGCAGCAGGGATTCGGTCAGGACAAGATTTTGCTAATGCGCCGAAAAGGACATCTACGATTCGCTGTGAAGTTTCAACATTTCCACCAGCGACCGCTGCAGGGAATTTTGCATTGATAACACTACCTTCAGGTGCAATAATTTGTATCGGTTCCAAACACCCAGCATTGGAAGGCACATCCTCACCTGCAATACAGCGGAATGTGTAAAAGACAGCTGAGACCGTGATAGCGTAAATAGCATTGACTGAACCTCGCACTTGTCCTGATGTGCCTGAAAAATCTACGACTGCAGTATCGTCTTTAATTTCTATTGCAACACAGATTTCTATCGGTTCGTCAGTAATACCGTCGTTATCAAGGAAATCTGAAAATGTATAAATGCCATCAGGAATCTCCTGTAAGAATGACCGCACCATCCGACTGGAATATGCACAGAGTTCTTGCATATACACCTCAATTTCTGACATACTGTATTTTGCCACCATCTCCTGCAATCGCCGTTCACCGATGCGGTTTGCGGCAAGTTGTGCCTCCATGTCACCACGACGTTCTGTTGGTGTGCGTACATTCGCGAGGATCAATTCCCACAAATCGGTATCCAGTTCTCCACCTCGGACAAGCTTAACAGGTGGAATGCGAATACCTTCCTGAATCACACTTGTTGCGAGGGGCATGGAACCGGGAGTCATGCCGCCGACATCTGCGTGATGTGCGCGGTTCGCAACAAAAAAATCAGGACTATTCGCTGATGTTTCTCCGAATACAGGTGCTACCAAAGTAATATCCGGCAGATGTGTCCCACCACGATACGGATCGTTAAGCACAATCATGTCACCAGATTCCATTTCGGTATGCTCAATCGCTGCTAAAACAGAAAGCGGCATTGATCCCAGATGGACAGGAATATGTGCGGCTTGTGCTATCATCTGCCCTGAAGCATCAAAAACTGCACATGAAAAATCGAGACGTTCCTTGATATTCGGTGAAAAGGCAGTACGTTGTAGCGTAACACCCATTTCTTCCGAGACTGAGGTGAGTATATTCTTATAAAGTTCTAATTTGATTGGATCAAAGTCCATAAGATGTAAAATCGCTAAATGTTTTGAGTTAGGTAATTCGCATTCAGAAGTTAGTTGCATTTTAACATTTTCTCTTGTAACATACAAGAAAAACCATTGAAATGGACGGAAAAATGAATAAAATCAATATCGCTTTAATCGGTGCAGGCGGGATGGCAAACGGTGTTCACTACCCATCTCTTTCGGAATGTGAGGATGTCCATCTTGTCGGATTATGTGATTTAGTGGAGTCGAAACTTCATGCCACAGCAGAGCGGTTTGAGATAGAACAGACCTTTACAGACTATAAGCAAATGCTTGAAAAAACGAATCCTGATGCTGTTTATATCCTAATGCCGCCACAACATCTGTTCCCGCTCGCTATCCATTGTCTGTCGCAGAAACACCATGTATTCATTGAGAAACCCCCGGGGATAACACTTCATCAGACAAAAGAAATGGCTTTAGCAGCTGAAAAGCACGACTGCAAAACGATGGTTGGTTTCAATCGCCGATTTATACCATTGATGCAAAAAGTCAAAGCAATCGTTGAAGAAAACGGCCCGATTATTCAATGTATGTCTACCTTCCACAAAAATTCGCCAAACGCGCGCTATTATGACGGCGTCATAGATGTTTTAACTTGCGATGCAATTCACGCTGTGGACGCACTCCGTTGGCTTGGCGGTGGTGAGGTCCAAGCAGTTGCAAGCGACATCAATTCCTTCTATTCTGAGCGCGAGAACAGTTTCAATGCACTTGTCAAGTTTACAAGTGGTGCCTCCGGATATCTCTGCACCAATTGGGCTGTCGGTGGGCGTGTCCATATTTTTGAGATGCACGCGCGAGGAATTTCCGCTTATATTAACCCAGATGCTGGTGGACGTGCAACACTCCACACGCCTAACGGAATAACCGAAATTACGCCTGAAGAAGCTGCTGATTCTGATGCAACTCACAAAACCTACGGGTTTTACGGAGAAAGTCGACATTTTGTGGATTGTATTCAGCAAGACCAACAACCATTAACATGTTTTGCTGATGCGGTCAAAACGATGGAACTCGTTGAAGCCATCTATCAGAATAGAATCTAAAGGTGCATCCGTATTACAAATTTACATTGAAATGGTCAATTTAATGTGATATAATCTTGTGATGCTGAATTCTTTAATATATATATTAAAGAACGAATTCTAAGCAGAAACCAAAAGTATAAATGAGGGAACAGATTTCAATGAAGCGAATAAAAATTCCCGGAGTTAACCAAGAAATTTCACAGTTGATTCTGGGAACTATGATGTATTCCCCTGATAGTTTTGATCACAGCACTGAAATGCTTGATACATTCTTTGAAGCAGGTGGAAATACTTTGGACACAGCGCACATCTATGGGGGCGGGAATAGTCAAAAATTAATCGGACTTTGGATGCAGGAACGCGGAAATAGAGAAGAGGTTTTTCTGATTGATAAAGGCGGACACCCACAAGGGGGTGTTCCACGCCGTGTTTCCCCTGAATACGTTAAACAGGACCTTGATGAAAACCTCGTCCGTCTCCAGACCGATTATATTGACCTTTATATGCTTCACAGAGACGATGTAGAGATTCCGGTTAGCACAATAATTAATTATTTGAACGAAGAAATAGATGTAGGGCGTATCCGAGCCATCGCCGCTTCTAACTGGGAGCCGCAGCGCATTATTGAGGCAAATACTTATGCCGAAGAAAACGGGTTAAGTGGGTTCGTTGCTTGTAGTAATAATATCAGCCTCGCGGTTCCAATGGAACCGATGTGGGGTGGATGTGTTTGCGTTGATGATGACGCACGTCGTTGGCATGTGGAGAATCAATTCCCGTTGATGCCGTGGTCATCTCAAGCACGTGGGTTCTTCAGCGGTGCTTTTACTCCAGAAAACCGAGACAACGGAGACATGGTGCGTGTCTATTACAACGATGATAACTTCGAAAGGCTTGCCCGAGCAAAACAATTAGGGACAAAATACGGCTTCTCCGCGATTCAGGTCTCGCTTGCATACTGCGTCCAACTCCCCTTTCCTATTTTCCCGATTGTTGGTCCGGCAAACTTAGAAGAGATGGAATCTTCCCTCGGCGCATTGAATCTTCAACTCTCCCACGATGAAATGGCGTGGCTAAACCTTGAAACAGAATAGACAAAGTTTTAGACACCCTCTGTACCGTAAAAACAGCACACAATACGTTAGGAGTAGGCATATCTTATGCCATGAAATATAAATCCATGAAAACAAAAATTTTCTACGTACTACTTATACTTCAGTTTCTCCTTCCATTTCGTGTTATACATAATGCGTTTGGGCAAGAAAGTTGAGGTGCCTGAAGTAATCCCGCAATCCCACGCGGGATGGGCGGAGTCAGTTTGACTTCAGATAGCAAGAGATTTCAAGCCTCTTTCAGCACGATGCGGTGGTTTGATGCGAAAGGTGGTCACCTTGAAGATGAAGGAGTTTTCATCGGCCCAAACGGAAACCGAAAAATCGACAAAGTCCCGCAGCATCGACATCATGTCGTCTTAAACATTTATCGCGTTGATGTAGGGTTAAAATATCTACTCGGTTCTCAATGGATATTGGAAGCAAACCTTCCTTATGAATCCAAAGTTCAAGAAGCCAGTATTGAAAAGATTGACGGTGTTGAATATACTCAAGAACAGTGGGAGGCAATTGAAGAGAATGGGTTTATCCATCATCGCGACGACACCTACACCGGTCTAACAGATTCAGAAATTTTTCTTGGACATTATAGACGGGGTGTCTTGGCAGAGGGTGATTATTTAATGGGGCGTATCGGAACGTCGATTCCATTTGGTAAAACTGAAGATGACCCGTGGAAACTCGGAGAGAAGGGAGAAGAACATCTACATATCCAATTTGGGACTGGAACTTTCAACCCCATCTTAGACCTGCACTATAATCTACCTATCTATAAGGGGGTAGCATCTCATACGAGTGTCCGCGCAAAATTACCGTTCTATGAGAACAGCAAAACGTATCGTGGTTCAAATGAACTGACATATTCGGCAGGATTGAACTATCGCTTGAATAAATGGTTTTCTTTCCGAGCAGGTTACCTTGGGATATATCAATCTTTTGCATATTGGGATGGAGAAATAGACAAAAATACTGGACTCCTTTTCGGCATGGCATCGCTTAGTACATCTATTACAACACCATTCAATGTCCCATTATCACTTTCGCTTTTGTTGCCATTGCATCAAAAAACACTATATGATGATAGTGACGCTTTTGTTGATGGCAAATATGAAGAAAGTGACGCATTTGAGTTCGGTCCGCTTATCTCTTTAACAGTTTTATATTCATTTTAGGTTTTCACAATGCTTATTCAGTATGTACACGAGGGTTTATAGACAAGATAAATGATAGCGCACAGCAGAGGAGTCCAAATCTTTCAGGGCATAATTAGCATTATTTTGGGTGTTGTCAGTATTTTGCTGGCTATCGTGTTGCGACAATCCGCATATCCAACCATGACTCTCACCACCTTCTTTATAGTTGGATTGATCCTTATTTTTTCTGGAGACTACCTCATAAACCCTTTTGGTATGCCTGCCGATCCCTTCAAACAACAACTCCTAAGTGAGTTGTGTCTTATCGCTTACGGGACTTTTTATGTAAATATAGGGATGTCCCGACTGTTACAACCACTTTTGGTGATGAACATCTCACAAATCTTGGATCCTGTTTGGATACGGCGGGGTATTAGCAGCATCGGTATTCTACTAATTATCGGCGGTATTTACGGTGTCGTAACTTTGCTAAAAAACCCAGATATAGAGCCTTCTGAATAATTTGTTGAAAATGCTGTCAATACTGTATTTACCGTGCTATAATGACCGCATACCGAAGCGGTTTTTCACCCACGTTTCTTATGCCGTGCAAAACTTGACAATCAACATGTACAGCTTCATTGTCACTAACGCGGTGCGTCTGTTCTCCGAATAGGACTTCGCCTTCTCCAGAAAAAACATAGAAAATTTCTTGTCCATCGTGTGTATGTGGTGGATGTGCGCGTTGCCCCGGTCCCACTTCGGAGATGTGTAGATGGAGTTGTTCTCTGTCTGCTCCAACTTCAAAAACAAATCGATCAATACCTTTGATGTCAGTTCTTACTGTTTCTGCCATTCGTAACCTCCTTTTCTTTCTATCATTCTATCACACACCTTAAAACCTATCAAGTTGAAAAGGCTCTCTATCCTGAGCCATTCAATTGTCACGAAGTCCTCTTGTTGGAGGGCTTTGTAAGCCCGATATTATCCCTTGTGAGAGAAAACTCTGAAACCATCGGGACTGAAAACCCTCCAACAAAAGAGTAAGGGTAATTCCAAAACTTTAGACACGTTTTCATATCCTGTAAGTTGCTTTCAATAACTATGTGTGATATACTCTAAACATCAAAATATAACGTATCCGATGAGACACCTCAATGCCGCGAAACAAATGGACGGATAGTATTATATATCTAACTGTTTTGGTTTTCAGTTGGGTTTGCCGCATTCTCCCAAGAAAATGGGCAATGGGTCTCGGAAGTGCTATTGGCAAACTTCTCTATCGGGTTCTCAAAAAAAGGAG
>JAPPMR010000535.1 GCA_028818995.1 Candidatus Poribacteria bacterium
CACGGTAGTTCCATGATGGACGTTGGGTTGGGATTGCATCACCTTGAAAAACCCAATAGCCGAATTCACCGCGCACAGCGATAATTTTTCCGAAAAAGTCTCCGTCAATCAAACGTTTCAGTTTCTGAATGCCGGGTAACCACAGTTTATCCTGAACAACTCCGTTTTTAAGTCCTGCTTTTGCTGCTTGTTCATAGAGACTATAAGCGTCTGTAGTCGTTGTGGCAGTCGGTTTCTCACAATAGATATGCTTTCCTGCTGAGATTGCTGCTTGCACCGCGTCAACTCTGCGTGACGTTACTTGCGCGTCAAAATAGACGGTATAAGCATCATCAGCGAGCGCAGTGTCAAGGTCTGTGCTCCACTTTTCAACACCAGTAGATTCAGACAATTTCTCTAATTTTATAGGATTTCTGCCGACGAGAAACGGGTCAGGCATAATCACTTCGCCATCACTAATTGGGATGCCGCCATCTTCAGCGATTGCTAATAGTGAACGGATAAGATGTTGGTTTGTTCCCATTCTACCGGTAACACCGTTCATGATGATCCCGACACGATGGGTTTTTAGGGTTTGATTTGTCATTTACAATCCTTATTCTTGGGCATGTAAGAGCAGTACTTACTCCGTTTAGAAAACGAGAAAGCATAACAATTATTCTTTGGGTTTGTCAGTGCATTGAGGCGCTGCGCCTTCAGGGAGTGGTGGAACATCTATACCGGCTTTTGGAAGTGTACCAGCAAGTTCCTGTTTCCAATGGTCAACATCTCCTGCTGGACCGTAGCAATAGACCATTTTCATCGGTGTGTCGCCAGTGTTTGTCAGTTGATGAAAAACCCATGACGGGATAAAAACGGTTTGTCCTGTGGAGATCGTTTGCCGTTCCTCACCGAGACACATTTCGCCTTCACCTTCAACGATAAAGTATATCTCTTCCTGTTCGTGGTTGTGCCACGGTACTTGTCCGCCGTTAGGTTCTAAAACGACGAACCCCATACAGAATTCATCTATCTGAATCGGGGATGCGCCGCCAACAAGATTTCTGGTTAATCTTCGCGCCGGATATGTGCGCCCTTCCATTTTATTTACATCTGCAATAAGCATTGTGTGTCCTTTCCATGTTTTTTTAATGTGACTCTATTCAAAAAGTTCTGCTACCTGACAAGAAAATCCTTTGACAACTTCCTCTCCGCTGAGTGTATCGTTCCGTGTGAGGGTTGTGATTTCCGTTTCCGAACGATAGACGGTCACTGTTTTGGATCGGGGTTTAAGTATCCATACCAACTGTGTGCCTGCCTCAAGATATGCAAGCACCTTTTCTTCAATTTCAAAAATCATGTCAGTTGGAGAGACTGCTTCTACAGCAAGATTTGGTGCGTCATAGAATGGCTTACTCTTGTCATCAGGAAGTCGGTCAGTTGAAATATAGGAAATATCTGGTATTAGTCCAAATTCTCCAATTCTATATGCAGTGTATGGTAAATATATCCTTCCTATTCGAGTATCACGAACATATTTTCCTAACGACAAAGCAACATTGGCACAGATTCCACCTAACTCTAAAGACTTAGGTTGCATATACACTAATTCCCCATTAATATATTCATATCCTTCTAAATCGCTTTCAAGGAATTCTTCCAAAGTCATCTTGGGAAGCTCAGCGGGAAGACTATCTGGCGTGATTTGATGAACTTCTTGGGCATCCATTGTTTCTCCTCCTTGATGTGTTACTGTGCTTTTTTCTACACTCTTTTACAATTCAATTTTCCATAATACCATTTCTACTTGCTATAGTTGGACGATTTCTATCTGTTCATAAAGTTCTATTCAAAAAGTTCTGCTACCTGACAAGAAAATCCTTTGACAACTTCCTCGCCGCTGAGCGTATCATTCCGTGTGAGGGTTGTGATTTCCGTTTCCGAACGATAGACAGTTACCGTTTTGAATGTGGGGCTGAGTAGCCATACCAACTGTGTTCCTGCTTCAAGGTATGCATAAACCTTTTCTTCGACGCGTCGTAACGTGTCTGAGGGCGAAACGACTTCAACGGCAAGGTCTGGTGGAACTGGAGATGCCTTGCTCTGATCAGCAGGAAGCCGGTCAGTTGAAACAAAGGCGATATCAGGTATCAGCACGCGTTCACCAACCCGGAAGCCTGTTTCTGAAAGAACACGTCCCAGTTGATTTTCACGAACGTACAAGTGTAGCAACGAGCTTAGGTTCACACTAATGTAGCCGTGTTCCACTGAAGTAGGTGGCATCGGAATTAATTCTCCTTTTATATATTCATACCCTTCTAAATCGCTTTCAAGGAATTCTTCCAAAGTCATCTTGGGAAGCTCAGCGGGAAGACTATCTGGCGTGATTTGATGAACTTCTTGGGCATCCATTGTTTCTCCTCCTATGATGGGTTATCAGGTGATTGCTACATTCTATTGACAATTTACCACAATTAACTGATGAAATTCAACTGCTTTTTACATCATGGAAGTTGCACTTAATAATATAGGCGTGCACGCTTACACAGCATGCACGCCTATACTAAACAATACAATTACTTCCTTTATGCTTTATCTTCAATGACAGCCTGCGCTGCAGCAAGACGAGCGATCGGCACACGGAACGGGGAACAAGAGACGTAATTGAACCCTAATCCATAGCAGAACTTGACAGAATTGGGTTCGCCGCCGTGTTCACCACAGATACCGACTTTCAGGTCAGGACGGGCAGAACGTCCTTTTTCGCAACCGATTTGCAATAGGCTACCGACACCCTCCTGATCAAGGACTTGGAACGGATCGTATTCAAGAACACCATTTTTAACGTAGTCGTCAAGGAATTTCACGGCATCATCACGACTCATGCCGAATGTTGTTTGCGTCAGTTCGTTTGTCCCGTAAGAGAAGAATTCGGCTTCTTCGGCGATTTTGTCAGCAGTAAGTGCTGCACGAGGCAGCTCAATCATCGTGCCAACGAGATATTCCACACGAGTACTGGTTTCTTTAAACACTTCCTCTGCCGTATCTACCACAACTTTGCGTTGTAGTGAAAGTTCATTGATATGTCCAACAAGCGGGATCATAATTTCAGGTAAAACCTTGATACCGCGTTTTGCAACGTCAACAGCAGCTTCAAAGATTGCGCGTGCCTGCATCTCAGTAATCTCTGGGTAGACAATACCGAGTCTACATCCACGATGCCCAAGCATTGGATTGAATTCGTGTAATTCTTCGACGCGCTCACGGAGTTTTTGCGGATCAACGTTAATTCTATCAGCGAGATCTTTGATTTCAGACTCATTCTTTGGCAAGAATTCGTGCAGAGGTGGATCAAGCGTCCGGATGGTAACAGGATAGCCAGCCATCGCTTCAAAGATACCGATGAAATCTGTGCGTTGGTGCGAAAGCAGCTTCGCCAATGCCTGTTTCCGTTCTAACGTTTCATCTGCAAGGATCATCTCTCGGACAGCATCAATTCCTGTCCCAAAGAACATGTGTTCTGTTCTGCAAAGACCGATACCTTCCGCACCAAATCCTCTGGCATTTTTGGCATCTTCCGGTGTATCCGCATTGGTACGAACGTCAAGGGTGCGCATCTCGTCTGCCCATTCCATAAGTATTCCGAATTGTCCGCTTAACTCTGGTTGAATGAGGGATACCTGCCCGTTTAGCACATCGCCTGTGGAGCCGTTGAGCGTGATGAAATCACCTTCAGCGTAGCGTTTCCCACCAGCAATAAATTCAAGTGCTTCTTCATTGATAAACAGATCTGAACACCCCGCAACACAACATTTGCCCATACCGCGTGCAACAACCGCGGCATGACTTGTCATGCCGCCACGAGCCGTGAGAATGCCTTCCGCAGCGTCCATCCCACCAATATCTTCTGGTGATGTTTCGGTTCGGACAAGAATAACTTTCTCACCTTCAGATGCAAGTTCCTCAGCACGTAATGCTGTGAAGACTACCTTACCGACAGCAGCACCAGGAGAGGCTGGCAAACCTTGTGCGATGACTTCAACAGAGGCATCTGGATCCACACTCGGATGCAATAACTGGTCAAGATCATTCGCAGGGACGCGTGTTAAGGCAGTCTGTTTATCAATCAAACCCTCTTCAACCATCTCTACTGCAATTCTGACAGCAGCTTGACCGGTGCGTTTTCCGTTACGTGTTTGGAGCATATATAGTTTACTATCCTGAATTGTGAACTCTACGTCCTGCATATCACTGTAGTGCTTCTCAAGTCTTAATCCGATATCAACTAACTCATCATAAGCATCAGGCAAAATGTTTCTCAACTCGGAGACTGGAAGGGGCGTGCGGATACCAGCGACCACGTCTTCACCTTGCGCGTTAATGAGGAATTCACCGTAAAATTGATTCGCGCCTGTCGAGGGGTTACGAGTGAAGGCGACTCCCGATCCGGAGGTTCCCCCCATATTTCCAAACACCATTGCTTGGACGTTTACAGCCGTGCGCCCGAGTTCTTCAGAAATATCGTTGAGACGGCGATAAGTAATCGCGCGCGGATTACCTGAAGACTCAAAAACGGCATCACGCGCCATATCTAACTGTTGACGCGGGTTATCAGGAAAATCACGTCCTGTGTGCTGTTTAACAGCGTTCTTGAATTCATTGACAAGTTCGACTAAATCGTCTGCCTCTAACTCGGTATCTAATGTAGCACCTTTCGCCTTTTTCTTTTCTTCAAGCAAATGTTCAAATTCATCGTGATCAACATCAAGTACAACATTTCCGAACATCTGAACAAAGCGACGGTATGAGTCGTAAGCGAACCGTTCATTTTCAGATTTGGCAATGAGTCCCTTCACAGCATCATCATTTAAACCGAGATTCAGAATCGTATCCATCATTCCCGGCATTGACACTGCAGCACCGGAACGGACAGAAAGCAGAAGCGGGTTCTCAGTATCTCCAAATTTTGCACCAAGTGCATCTTCTATTTTTTGTACGTTCTCGGTAATCTGTTGGTCAAGACCGCTGGGGTACTTTTTATCGTTATCATAGTAGTATTTGCATACTTCAGTGGAGATTGTGAAACCTGGAGGCACAGGAACACCAAGATTGGTCATCTCTGCAAGATTTGCGCCTTTACCACCGAGTAGGAGTCGCATTGTTGCGTCACCTTCGCCTTCACCGGCTCCAAAGAAGTAAACATACTTCGGTTGTGTCATTAAATTTCTCCTGTTATTTGTCCTTATCGTATTGTTGTTATTGCTGTCTTCTATAGAAAATGTATAGGTATTTTCGAATTTACTATAAATGGAATTATATAGCACTCTCCCCAAAAAGTCAAAGAAAATCGGTTGTGGTTAGAGAGGAATTTAAAGCATTATCAAGGTCTTCTCTGAATTGATTTTCTTGTGCCTCATTATAGAATGAAGGCACGCCGATGATGCGATATTTCCTATCTTCTGAAAAGACTCTACTTGGATACTCGGCACATATTTCTTTCAAAAATACCTCTTTCCATCGGTCTCCCTCAGCGATATGTTGTCCTTTCGGTTCAATGAATAATTGGTAAGACAACGCTTTTCCGTTTTTCTGTCGTAAGAACAACACAAAGTCAGGTTGAAATCCTTGTCCATCAGAGAAGTTATAGATTGAAAAATGTCCCTCATTGCGAAGCAGATATACGGCCTCGTAAGTTGTTTCTGAATCCCGCAGCCATCTATCAAACAACCGCACAAACGCTTTTTCTTCACTTGTACCGTAGAGGGTATCAAAAGCGAACCAATCTCTAACGGACACAAAGTTTCTGAATTGGGGATCTTCTCTTGATACTTCGGTTTCACTACTGAATTCCATGCGTTTATCCTTGAAAATAGCCTTGATTTGTTGTTGCTGAAAATGCTTTGTACCTTCATATTCTGTGATCTGCTCGCGGATATCGGATTCAATCTGAGATAAGAGTCCACAACATGCTGCTAATTTCTCTGCGCGGTTCACACCCAACTCGTTAACACTACCTTGCAAGTTGATTGTGAGCCCACCGAGATAGTCTTCGGATGTGATAAATTCGCGTATGGAGGTCAACTGTGGAAAGTATCGTTTGATTGATGCATAAGTAAAAAACGGATTACGCGCAATGGCAGATTTAATGATGTTTTCTTCAATATCTATCACTGGCAAACTTAACGGGTTTTCGTCATATACAGCTGGTGTGTTTTCATTGTTGAGTGCCGCCATTGTACCGCCTTGTCCTGTCGCGATATGATACTGATAATCTTTTTGCTTAACACCTAAATCTTCAAATGATTGAACGTATCGGTAATTCTTCTCAACACGTTTGTTGAGCCAAACGATACCAGACTTGTAAAAGTCGGTCTCTTTGAAATTTTCTTTTAACTTTAGCACACGGGTTATCGGTTTTCTGTCTCTCATTCCTACATCAACCAATGCCCTACTGATTTCGGATATGTAGCGAGAATCGTTGACGCTGTGGTAATGGAGTTCCTCTAACACGCGTAGGTTATGGCTAAGATCGTCATCAAACTTGCGGCGAAACCGATCTGGGTAGTCTGGCAGGACGAATGGAAAATAACGTGCACCGCGCCCAATGAGTTGTGCCTCAGAAATTGTCGTTTTTCCGATCTTGCCCTGCCCTGAATCGCGTGTTTCATAACAGCGGACAATATCGAATAGGTTTAGCACATCCCACCCTTCGTTAAGTTTCTGCACAGCAAAGATAGCACGGATCGGATTGTCCTTATCTTCAAGCGTATTTACTTTTATCTGATAATTCTTCTTCTCTGATTCATCGTTAACTGAAAGGCAGAATTCCTCGCGAAATTCCGATTTTAGACGTTGTGTTAACTGCTCAGAACTGATGTTAGTTTCATCAAAAAAGTCAAAAGCTCGTTGAACAATTTCAACATCCGAATTGCGAATCTTATCAATATCGGTAGCGGTTAATTCATCAAT
>JAPPMR010000065.1:0-1708 GCA_028818995.1 Candidatus Poribacteria bacterium
GGTATTCATCAGGAGAATATTTCTTGTAAAGGATTAGGTCTTCGTGCCGCTTCTTGTGTTCAAGGTTGGTAAACCAGCCAGCGTTCCCCAATCTGCCCTTGACAACACCATCTACCCGTCGGTAGGCACTACCCTCCTTTTTGTTTCTAACCAATTCTCGTCTATAATCTTCCGGCACATCAAAAAGCATATCCTTGCCAGCCGGACCATAACCAAGCCACAACTCGCTACTCTTGATGAGGGGAAATATCTCCTTGTAAGATATTGCGTTCATGTTGCCGATCACGAGGAATTTTTTGTCGTATTCGATTAGTTGCGCGATATACTCCCTAAACAATGAAAACGGTGGATTTGTAACCACAATGTCTGCCTGTTTTAGCAATTCAATACATTCCTGGCTCCTGAAATCACCATCTTCCTTGAGTTGAAATACGGTGGGTTCTGTTCCATTGCCGACATACTCAAGTCCGGCAGCAACTTTCTTGTCGTGTTTACTGAACATCTTTATCTGCCGATTTTTGTAGCAGGTTGTGATTAGTCTTTTGAGTTTATATGTCACGAATTTTCGCTCAAAGAAGCGATAGAAATTGCTGATTGTAGGATCGTCGCAATTGCAGTAAACAGTCTTGCCGCGAAAATGCTTTTTGTAATGCTTTAACTCGTTCTCGATGTCCGATAGTTGTGTGTAAAATTCATCGTATTTTGCCTTATTCGCAGCGTGCAGAGACCTATTTCCCGCCATAATATGTTTCCCTATGATTCCCTATTTTAGGTAAGGTGGGGGGTGTGTTCATGGGATGACGCCTCTCTCATATTCCGATATATTTCACCTGCTTTATCATAAGGAACAAAGGCTTGTTCGTTATTCAGAGTGAATAGGTGACGTCCCTTTTCTATTGCATCACAAATTTCATCCATAAGTGGGAATAAAGGTATATCAAGCATTGTAATATCCGTTTCAGCTTCTGCTAATTGTGTGAAACTATACCAATATTCATTATCAGGCTTATCTTTAATATAAGATGGTGGTTTAGAAACATCATGAATAACTACAAGTGCCACATTAAAACCTCTATTCTGTTCGCGATGCTTTTCTGATGCTGACTCATCTGGCAATCTTATTATTTCAAGTGCTTTGCCCTGTAAATCAATAACACGGTTAGATTTTAAGCGAGGTAGTCTAATAAACATGTGATTCTCCCTTGTTATGTCACTATTGCGACAACAACGGCAGCGATAGCAACAAAGATGGAAATACCTGTAAGCACGACATGTGTTGTTGCAGCACTTCCTTCTAATTTGCCTTCTATCCGACCAATGTCCTTTTTCATATCTGATATCTGGTCAGTGTCTTTTTTCATATCTGTAACATTTGCTTGTAGTTTTGCAACATCTGTTTGTAATTGAGTGAGGGTCCTGCTAATAGTTTCTTGTACTTGATTGTCCATTTCTTGTACTACATCGTTCATTAGACTGCTCCTTATCAGAGTGATAATTGCATTAAAACTTAACAGCGGCATTTAAGTCAAGTTAAATCTTAACGAGTCGTTAAGCAGTGTCATTTTTCTAATCTCAAAACGACTTATACCAAATTAACGCGAGCTGTCTCGTTCAGGTGCGGTTAGGAAACCGCACCATAAGCGTCAATTTAGTGTCTGATTTTCTTGTTGGAGGGCTTTGTAAGCCCGATTTATTACCCAAAGGTAGG
>JAPPMR010000065.1:1718-6938 GCA_028818995.1 Candidatus Poribacteria bacterium
TTACAAAACGCGCCTACCAGGGGGACGAACCGTTAAATTGACAGCTATGGTGCGGTTAGGAAACCGCACCTACCGTAGAAAAAAGATAGATTTCGTTAATTTGGTATTATTACGTTCTTTTAAACGCTAAACGATTCGCCGCAACCGCAGGTGTTTTTTGCATTTGGATTGGTAATCTTAAAACCCGATTCCATCAATCCGTCATTGTAATCCAGCACCGAACCTGCAAGATATAGGGAACTGCGTGGATCAATGAACACCTTTAAGCCGTGAAATTCAAAGACTCTATCGGTGCCTTTCGCTTCGCCAAACTCAAGGTTATATTGGAAACCTGAACAACCGCCGCCGATAACCTGCATGCGCAAACCGAGTTCTGCTTCTGCGCTATTTTCGTTGCTGTTTATGAGTGTAACCGCTTTTTGTGCCGCAGATTCCGTTACAGTAATCATTGGTGCGTCTCCTGTTTTGAAAGCGAATTTTCAATCGCTTTTTTTAATGCTTCTTCGGCATAAGTGGCATAACGTTGCTTATCCGCTGGTAGTTCGCCTAAAGCATTTGAGATATGCGATGCTGTAATCTCCAGCGCATCTGATATTCGGCTACCGGTGACCAATTCGGTTAGCACTGAACCGCTGGCAATTGCTGTCGGACATCCAAAAGCCCTAAACTTTGCTGAAACGACTGTATCATCTTCTATTTTCAATGTCAGTTTTAACATCTCTCCGCTTGCGGCGGAACCGATAGTTGCTGTGCCATCGGCATCAAGTATTGTACCGATATTGCGAGGATTTTCAAAATGCTCCGTCACCTGCGGGGTATGCATAACAACTATCTATCCAAATGGACAACGTATCGCCAAGATATATTTTATTGCATATTATACACTATTATCATACAATTGTCAAATCCTACTTTAAGCCAATTTATAGACATTTATAACATTTTCAGTTAAATTCTGATATAATGCTATTGTAACTTACACATTATATAAACCGAAATGGAGGATATTATGGCAACGTATAGAACTGCAATCGCAGGAGGCAGACGCGGTGTTCACCACGCACAATGCTATGCTGGCATTGAAAACATGCAGGTTATAGCAATCTGCGAAATTGACGCCGATAGACTAAAAGAAGCTGTCGCAGAATTGAACGTTAATGGTTATTCAGACTACACAGAGATGTTAGAAGCAGAGAAACCTGATATAGTACATGCAGTTACCCAACCGACAGTGCCACGACATATATGGGTAGAACCTGCCGCCGAAGCGGGTGTAAAAGCGTTGGTAATAGAAAAACCGATCGCCCTCAGACCCAGCGAAGCCGAGGCACTTGCCGCCGCACACGAGAAAACGGGATTAAAGATTATTGTCAATCATCAACGCAGATACCTTCCGTTTGCTGAAAAACTATTGGAGTTTTTCGCTGAAGATAGTCTTGGCGACATACACTTCATTCGAGCCTCCACACAAGGTGAGATAACTGATATGGACACGCACTTGATGGATGTCGTGCTTTTTGCCCTTAAGGATATTCCTATTACGCATGTGTGGGGTGCTGTTGAAGGTGGAGAAACCTACGACATTCCAATCCTTCAGTGTCCAGAAGATTTAATGGCGATTTATACATTTGAAAACGGTGCACGTGTATTTTTCGAATCCGCTCGAAATGCCTTTGGCACAATTGACTTTCCCGGTAGTAATCCGCGCTGTAATCTTGATTTTTGGGGGACGAAAGGGCGTATGTGGTGGCGTGAAAACGGTTCATGGGGATACCAACTTGATGGTGTGGCAGAGACTTTCGTTGAGAAGACCGATTTTGGAATAGATGACAGAGACGGGCAACGTGCCTTTACACAAGCAATCGCAACATGGCTTGATGACGAAAATCAACCGCATCGCAATAGGTTAGAGTTCGCTTTACTCGGTTTTGATCTGGTTATGGCGGCATACCGCTCAGCACTAATCGGTGAACGGATAGCATGGCCTCCAAAACTTTCTGACGATGAATGGGTAGAACTCAAAAATAGAGTGACCGGAAAATAATGCACGTTAACCAATTTGACACAAAGATATTAAAATGCTATAATGCCGCAGACAAAATTCCATAGGAGACAAATATGCTCACCCAAACTCAGGTTGACACATTTCGTAAGAAAGGGTTTCTGCTCGGAAATCGTGTCCTAACTGACGAACAGGTTGAAGAATTGCGGTCAGAATTGGCTCGCGTTATTGATGATTATGAAAAGGCTGATGTCCCGCAGCCAGTACGAATTGCGAACCTTGGTGGACGAGAAGAAAGTCCTGTCTGGCAAATCGTGAATATATGGGAGGCAAGCCCTGCCTACCACCGACTTATTTACAATCCGGTAATTGTAGAGGAAATTGGACAACTCACATCAGCAACAGAGTTGCGCGTCTGGCACGACCAGATTCAATACAAACCGCCTCAGATTGGTGGTGTCAACAGATGGCATCAGGATTCGCCATTGTGGGGAATACTTATGCCGAAAACGAGTCAGGTAACTGCTTGGGTCGCATTAGACGATGCGAATGAAAGCAACGGATGTATGCGTATGGTCCCCGGTTCCTATCACTGGGGTCCTCAGATGAAGTTTTTGGGCAGTGTCGGCGACATCCACACAATGCATGACCACTTTGAAGATAACGAACTGTCTGTGGAACTTTGTCCGGTACCGAAAGGACATGTACATTTTCATCATTCTTTGACATGGCATGGATCACACGACAACGCCAGTGACGCTGCGCGACGCGCTATTGCAGTGCATTATATGACAAGCGAAACGATTTACCATGAAGAAGGTAATCACCTCATGAAATCTTTTGTTACTGTGAATGGCGGTGAAAAATTAGCGGGTGATCATTTTCCGCTTGTAATGGAGAATGGAACACCGGCAAACCCGATGGCATGATCACGAAGTGCCAAGATATTGAACAATTATAAATACTTTAAAAAAGCACATGTTTTAGGAGACAAATATGCTTAACCAAGCCCAAATCGACGCATTTCGTAAGAAGGGCTTTCTGCTTGGAAGTTGTGTTTTAAACGACGAACAAGTTGACGAATTGCGGTCAGAATTGGCTCGCGTTATTGATGACTACAAAAAAGACGATATTCCGCAACCTGTTCATATTGCGAACCTCGGCGGCAGAGAAGAGACGCCTATCTGGCAAATCGTTAACATCTGGGAGGCAAGTTCTGCCTATCATAAACTTGTTCATAACCCCATTATCGTTGAAGAAATTGGACAACTGACATCTGCGACAGAGGTGCGCGTCTGGCACGATCAAATCCAGTACAAACCAGCACAAGTCGGTGGTGTTAATATGTGGCATCAGGATTCCCCCTATTGGCCTATACTTACACCAAAGACCAGTCAGGTGACTGGTTGGGTCGCTTTAGACGATGTTGATGAAAATAACGGGTGTATGCGTATGGTTCCCGGATCATACCATTGGGGGAACCAGATTTCCTTCCTGCATTCCGTCAAAGACATCCATTCAATGCCAGACCGCTTTGAAGAGTATGAATTGGATGTAGAACTCTGTCCTGTGCCGAAAGGACATGTGCATTATCATCATTCACTGACATGGCACGGGTCACATGACAACACAAGTAAACAACCACGACGCGCAATCGCAGTGCATTATATGACGAGCGAAACCCTCTATGATGAAAGCGGAAGCCATGTAATGAAACCCTTTGTCACAGTCAATGATGGCGAGAAATTGGCGGGCGACCATTTTCCACTTGTAATGGAAGGTGGTAGTCCAATCGCCCATAGTTTAATGTTATAGGAGATTTTTATGAAAGTTGTTGATGCGGTTGCAAAAGTCCTGAAGGCAGAGGGTGTGGAATACCTATTTGCATATCCTGTTAACCCAATTATTGAAGCAGCCGCGAAATTGGATATCCGCACCATTATTGTTCGCCAAGAACGCATCGGACTTCACATGGCAGACGCAATGAGCCGCATGACCTCTGGACAACAAATTGGCGTCTTCTGCATGCAGAGCGGCCCAGGTTCCGAAAACGCATTCGGCGGAGTTGCGCAGGCTTATGGTGATTCTGCCCCAATTGTCGTTTTACCGATGGGATATTCACGACCATTGTCCCAAATTCAACCAAATTTCAATTCAGCGTTGAACTATCGGCACGTGACAAAGTCCTGTGAACAACTCACGGTGCCAGAAGCGTTACCAGAAGTGATGCGGCGTGCCTTCACACAAGCGCGAAACGGCAGACCAAGACCAGCGCTTGTCGAAATCCCAGGTGATTTAATGTCGCAGGAAGTGCCAGAACCGTTTGAGCCGACACCTGTTCCCACAGTACGCTACGGTCCTGACAGCACAGAAATGGGAGCAGTTGCAGATGCTCTCATTGAAGCAGAATGTCCTGTTATTTACGCTGGACAAGGGGTTCACTACGCACAAGCATGGGATGCGTTGAAGGAACTCGCAGAACTCCTCGCTGCACCTGTCACAACGAGTTTGGGAGGGAAAAGTGCTTTTCCAGAAAACCATCCATTGGCTTTAGGTTCCGGTGGACGCTCCATCCCAAAACCAGTACATCATTTCCTCCAAAAAACTGATCTCCTTTTCGGTATCGGATGCAGTTTCAGCAGAACTAACTTCGGTGTAACAATACCAGAAGGTAAACGCGTCATCCATGCAACGTTGGATCCAGCAGACATCAACAAAGATGTACCAGTTGAGGCAGCACTTGTTGGTGATGCCCGCTTGATTTTAGAGGGGTTGGTTGAGGCTGTTCGCGAACGTTCTGGTGAAACATCCGATAGCCGCACGGCTGCAGTTACAGAAGAAATTAGTAACGTCAAAGCCGAATGGTTGGAACAGTGGACACCGAAACTCACCTCTGATGAAGTGCCGATGACACCTTATCGCGTCATCTGGGATCTGATGCACACCGTTGATGTGAAAAACACTATAATCACGCATGATGCAGGCAGCCCTCGCGATCAACTATCGCCGTTTTGGCAATGCGAAAGTCCACTCTCCTATATCGGTTGGGGAAAGACAACCCAACTCGGTTACGGTCTTGGTCTTGCAATGGGTGCAAAACTTGCAAAGCCGGATGCACTCTGCATCAACGTTTGGGGAGATGCAGCAAAGGGTTTACCGGTTTGGGCGTTGGAACTTGAGGGCGGTGACGAATTACGGTTTTTTAATTACTTTTTTAA
>JAPPMR010000977.1:0-4292 GCA_028818995.1 Candidatus Poribacteria bacterium
GGTAACATTCCTCCTGAAGATGTGTCACTCATTTATTTTGAACCGGTAAAGAATATTGTTAAGGTCCATAACATCGGTTTTGATGAAATGGGAAATCTAATTGATGTGCCGACACATTATCGGGATTTCTTTCTGAAAGAGTCTAAACGACTTATGGGTTTTAAGGAATAAACTATGTGTGTGATTTTAGATGCTGATGCTTTTAGTAAATTTAAGGATCCTGAAAATGAAGATATGAAACCCGTGTGGAATTGGATCCAAAATAAAAATGGCAAAATCGCATATTCTAATACGGAAAAAATAGAAAGAGAATGGAATCAAGCAAGGATGGACGAAATTAGAGATGAACTGAGAAAAGCTGGAAAAATCAAATTAGTGCCTTCACACGTTACAGAACAAAAAGAGAATGAACTCATAGGTAAAATCGCCTCAAACGACGAGCATATTATTGCTTTGGCACTAATAGCAAATGTAAAAGTATTAATCTCTGGTGGAGATGCAAAATTAATCAAAGACTTTAAGAACCGTGCTTTAGTTAGAGGCAGAGTGTACTTAAGAAAACAACATGCACGTGACCTATTGACTAAGGATACTTGCCCATAATAAAGGAGTAATTATGACAAAACATATTAATAAATCAATATCCAATTTTTCCTTTTTATTAATTTTTCTGCTTTACGTTGTATCTATAGCAACCGCACAAACCCCTCAACAAATTGCCCAGAAAGCGTTCCGCTCTACAGTGCTTCTCGTTATGGAAGATAAAAACGGTCAACCGCTTTCATTAGGTAGTGGATTTTTCGTCGGGCAAGGACAGATTGCAACAAATCTCCACATTGTTGAGGGTGCTACAAGAGGCTATGCGAAATTAGTTGGCAAAGAGACAAAGTTTAACATTGAAGGTTACACAGCAATTGACGAAAAACGCGATCTGATAATTCTAAAGGTTACAGCACTTGGCACAGAGGTTATTTCACTTGGTAATAGTGATTTAACGCAAGTTGGTGAGACGGTTTACGCTGTGGGCAATCCACGAGGATTAGAAGGTACGTTCTCAGATGGAATCATAAGCAGTATTCGTCCGGTTGGTAATGATAAACTGATTCAAATGACCGCGCCACTTTCTCCAGGAAGTAGTGGCGGTCCCGTTCTAAACAGGAAAGGTGAAGTTATAGGTGTTTCTGTTTTAACTATCCGCAATGGGCAGAATCTCAATTTCGCAATTCCTGCAAACTATCTCAAAACTCTCATTGCCAAAGTTGGATACGCGAAATCTATGTCTCAATTAACATCTATCAAAGGACAACGATCAATACTGACTGACTTCGGTAATCAAGGTTTTGAAGGTGTGACAGGTGGAAAGTTTAAATGGGATATTAATTGGGTGGGACCAGTAGGAGGCGGATATACGTTTTCTCTGCGAAATAGATTTCGTGAAAATGTAAGGAATGTTAATTGTCTCATAATTTTCTATGACGCGGAAGATGACCCAATTGATACTGATACTATACAGATTCCAGAGACGATATACGCCGGAACAGCCAAACGTATTAAACGCGGTGTCAGGGACCTTAGTGTTAAAGAAATGTCAACGCGAATTGGTCAATCTGACCGTTATGGACATAAGGAAGTCCTCGAAACTTATGTGAAATTTAGAATTCTTGATTATGAGATAGTAAGATGATCTTTTAGAATAACACTTTTATAGAGTCTGATCTCAGAGTTGTCTCTATAGACTTTCTAATAGTCAATTTATAAACTTTTTCTCTCAATAGCAATACCCGCGCTTGCCAATTCTTGAGTGAGTTTTTGCTTCCAGGCCTCAAACTCATCCATCTTTATATAAAGTATACCATCAATGTCTGATGGTAATTCTACTTCGCTCTTGAAAATAGACCTGACTCGTTCGCGCCCTAATTTACCAATGAAATAACCAAGTTCAAAGATGACGTTCTGACGAGCTCTCGGATTGACACCTAAATCTGCTTCGCCTTTTAAAGTTCCAACATCGTCAGGTGTAAATAGAACAATTGCAAAACTTGCATTCTTTGCTCTTGCTTCCAGTTTTTCGATAATTGTTTTCCCTTCGTCAGGCTTTTCATGAAGTATGATGGCTTCTAAACCTAATTTTTCTACTACCCGAGCTATGGAATTTGCAGCATCAAGGTCGCGCCCATGCACGACAAACACTTTGTTCCCAATTGCAGTGTCTTGATTAGAAGAATGTGAATGTTGCTCAGGAATTAGTTCAAGTTCATCATGTATCCCCTTCAAATCGTTGATTTGGTCATCCATCTTTTTTTGGAATCTTGCAACTAATTGGCGGAATTCTTCTCCTATATCTCTGCCGGGCAACCACCCATAGACACTTGATGTATGATCGTTAAAAATCCAGCATCGATCTGCCATTGATGAATTAGAAAATAGTTGCGATAGAAGTTGTTTATTGTACTCTGACCATTTCTTGCATTCTGCTCTGATCTTTTCCAATTCGTCTTCAGAGCGTATCGCTTTGTTTTGAAGTTGTTGTCCCATCTGAATTCACTCTTGAATCTTCTGGCTGGCAGTTTCTCGGGGTTCCACCAAATATAGTGTAGATTGAGATTCATCCATAATATTTTCTCCAAGTTCAATCAGGTTAACTGGCAAAATTATAGTTTTAAACTTCTTTCTTGTCAAGTCATATCGTTTTTCTGCGGTATGAGAAAATGTAAAATCATGTGGAAAAAACTTGACATCCCCCCCAATATCGCATACAATAACCCCAAATAACACAATTATGCGGAGATTCCTCATGTCAACAATCGAAAAAGTATTTGACGCTCCTGGGCATAAACCCAACGGACTACAAGCAACAGAAGAAGGACTTTGGATTATCGACCAACATGTCAACCAAGTTCATCTTGTCTCTTATGATGGAAAAGTAAAAAAGAGACTGGAAACCGGTTCCGATAGAGGTAGCGGTATAACCCACACTGGTACAAACCTCTGGCTCGCATCTACTTACAGTTGCGAGATTTTGTCAGCCGATCCTGAAAGCGGAGCCACACTTGCTTCTTATGAGACACCTGGTGCTGGACAAACAGGCGCGCACGGCTTGGAATGGCGCGACAACAAACTGTGGGTTGCAGTACCACCCACTGCCACTATCTATCAAGTTGATGTTGAAGACGACTTTACGGTGATTCATACCATCCCTGCTCCAGCCGATAGACCACACGGCATCGCATGGGTGGGGGATGACCTCTGGTGCGTTGAAACGAATCATCGCGCAATCTATCATCTCAATCAAGAAGATGGCAGCCAGCTCAACAAAATTGAGATACCTGAACCACATCCTGAACCGCACGGCATGACCTACTGGGAGGGATATTTCTGGTATTGCGATGCACATACCACCGCTGTTTGCAAAGTTGCACTAACTTAATGGAAAGTACTGGTCGGCTCTTAATTATGGGAAAAAACTGCGCGGCGATGAATATGGCAATTGATGAAGCAATTCTGACCGCGCAGCAGGAAAAACCCAACCCAACGTTACGATTTTACGATTGGACAACACCTGCATTCAGTTTCGGTTATTTTCAAGATATTGCTGCGGAGGTGGACATTGAGGCGTGCCGCTCAGAAGGGATTGAATTGGTGAAACGGATGACCGGCGGCGGCACCGTCGTGCATGGATGGGATGTAACCTATACACTGATTCTCCCCCGCCAAGCAGGAGAAATAGGTGTTTCCGAAGCGTATCAACATATAGGAAGAAGTCTCGTCAAAGCATTTGAGAAACTCAACATCCCAGCGGAATGTTATACTGATAAAGCAGACTCCGCCCAATCATCCGATAATATTTGTCTGACAAATCCTGCCGAAAATGATGTGATGTGCAACGGCAAAAAACTTGCAGGCGTTTCGGTCCGACGTAACCGAAACGGGGTACTGTTTCAGGGATACATCTCTTTGGATATGCCACCGGACCCCATTCTCAAACGCGTTTCAAAGCACCCTGCGATTCAAGAAATGTTATGCAAGAAATCTGCAGCTATAAATATGGAAGGACGTTTTACAACCAGAGATTCGCTTATCCAAGCAATCTGTGAAACTTATGAAGTCGAAATTACGTTTAGTTCGGGAAAGTTATTAGAAACAGAAAAGGCACAAGCGGAAACATTAGCTAATGCAAAATATGCAACGGAAGCGTGGAATTTTCACTGATATGATCTTTTCATTAGAACAGTTTTGACGTTGACAAGAATGTAAATTCAATGTAGACTTTTCGTAAATTAAAGCACTGCTCA
>JAPPMR010000977.1:4302-6930 GCA_028818995.1 Candidatus Poribacteria bacterium
AGGAAAACAATGGACCCGCTATGTTTAGAACACTGTTTAACGGAATTGGAAAAACAACAATTTGAAGATAACGGTTACTTAGTGGTTGAGGATGCCGTTCCACCAGAAATAGTTGAGAAGTTGATTGTCGCTTTTGACCGTATCGGTGCTGAGCACTTGGGGAAAGACGAACTTCCTCCCGATGCAAGCTACAATATACTTGACTTCGTTGGTAGAGACGACATCTTTATTGAGATGTTGGATTGGCACACAACGTTTCCAAAAGTGTGGGGTATTTTGGGTTGGAATATCAAACTCTACCACTCACATTTAATAGCACTACCACCACTTCCACCTGAAGAACGGAACAAAGAGCGTCGTCTTGGATGGCATCAAGATAGTGGGCGACTCAACATTGAATTGGAAGGTGACCCGCGCCCGCGTGTATCTTTGAAAGTAGCATATTTTTTGACAGATACATCTGTGCCGGGACGCGGCAACTTTTCCGTAATACCGGGCAGTCAAAAATCTAACAAGGTAAAAATGCCTGACGATGACAAGGCTGACCCCGAAAACGCTACACCAGTTTTCGCAAAACCGGGAACGGCAGTGTTTTTCGACCGTAGACTATGGCATGCAGTGGGACGTAATACATCTGACATCATGCGTAAAGTGCTTTTCTATGGATATAGCTATCGCTGGCTGCAACCGCGAGATGACATGACAGTGGAACACTATATGGAAAAATCGGACCCGATTCGACAGCAGATTTTGGGCAAAAGCACTGGTGGAATGGGGTACACATCTCCCGGTGATAAAGATGTACCACTCCGCGCATGGATTCAAGAAAATCTCGGTTCTGAAGCTGTTGCACGTTAAGGTAAATCTTGCATTGTAATTAATTCACCTACTATATATGCTCAAGTAAAGAGACCATATCATGCTGGTTAAGTTCAAATACTCTATTTTCAATTAATTTATTTATTATTGGAGTCATCTTTTTAACAATTTTTTTGCCCTTAGATTTGTAACCGAAGTATTTCACTGATTCTGAGATAAGGGCATCTAATGTAATCGCACCCTGTAAAGACAAAACAGATTTCATTGCTTTAGTTATTTCTTCATCACATATCCACTCAATATTGGGATTCTTACGTTTACGGACTGTGATTTCTTTATCATCAACTGTCCAGAGATAGTTTCCATTTCTCCGTATCATATTATTTTTTTCTGCAAACAAAATTCCTTTTTCAATTGCCTTTTTGATTTTAACTCCTGCCTTTGCCAATCCCCATAAAGTTCGAATTCGAAGTATCACCAAATTGATATGAACAGGACTTTCAACGTTTACCACTTGACGGATCGCTTCTGCAAGTAATGAAGGATTTTGTTCATGTAACTCACCAATATTAGGAATTCCTAAGGATTTACACTCAATGTAATCATTAAATTGTAAGGAAAGAGCTTGAATTATTGTATTTTCAGGTTCAATCTCAACTGTGATTAATCCGAGAGATTCAGTTTCTTCTGTTGTACTCGGTTGATTGTCATTTAAAGAGGTAGCATTTTTTATAGCATCCAAAATACGTTGTTCTGTGTTTTGTCGTTTCTGATACCAGTCAATTGACCAGATTCTGTGAAGTTTCCAACCTAACCCTTCAAGCACCTGTGATCGTAACCGATCCCTATCTCGTGCTATATGAGCATTTTTATAATGTTCCCCATCGCATTCAATGCCTATAAGATATCGATTTGGGTTATCTGGGTCAACTACTGCTAAATCAATTCTATACTCAGCACAACCTACTTGTCTTTTTATTTTATATTCTTGATTCGTTAAAAATTCATAGACAGAGTCTTCAAATTCTGATGCATTTGTTGTTATTTCCGAATTATGTAAAACTAAATTACTTTTTTCTGCATAGTCAAGGAACGTTTTTAATGCTCTCGTTCCAACTGCGGCAGATGAATCTAATTGTAGATCACTTGCACGGAAATTAGAAAAGACGACACATTTTTCTCTTGCTCGAGTTATAAGCACATTTAATCTACGCTCTCCACCCTCATGGTTAAGCGGCCCGAAATTTTTATATAGTTTTCCATCTTCATCTTTCCCATATCCAATACTCAGAAATATACAATCTCTTTCATCACCTTGTATTGTTTCAAGGTTCTTGACAAAAAAATGCTCATCTCTATTTCTCATAAAAAAATCGTTCATTTCAGGATGCTGATTTAACCTTTTTTCAACTTCATCCAGAATCAATTGCTGCTGACGCATATTGAAAGTGCCGACTCCAAGACTTTTATCTGGAAATTTTTGAAAATGCTCAAAAACAGCATCAACAACGACTTCTGCCTCAATTTGATTTGAAGACGTTTTCCCTCTATCATATATTGCATGCGGAATATGAATAAATTTTAAACCGAGATGTTCTGCTTTATCGATCGGTGATGGGAAAATTAATAATTCATTATGATAAAATTCTTGGTTTGATATTGTAATAAGCGATTCGTGTCGACTCCTATAATGCCACTTTAACTGTTTTACGAAAAATCTTTGGCGGCATTGATGTAATATACTCTCAACATCAACAATTGATACTGTTTCATCGTCAGAGTCTACATCCTCTCCCCCCTCTACTATAC
>JAPPMR010000481.1 GCA_028818995.1 Candidatus Poribacteria bacterium
CCGATTCCCGACTATCAGTGAGGTTCGTCGCGATTCGGAGATCGCTCCTACAAGATGCGTGTAAACTTATTTTTCGACTTTACTATAATGGAAGAAGGTTGTTGAGAATCGTGAGTAGAGATAGCGCGAGGATAGATTTTCCTTCGCGCTATCTCTAAGAATCTCATCAAGAGCATTTTTATGGATCAGATTTTTTCTTTTAGTCCTGATTAATTCTACCTTCATTCATATTGTTAGGGCGGGTCTCTGGACCTGCCCGTTGTTTTATTAAGAAATAATGCGAATTATATTCGTGACATGAAAACAGAATAGCTCTACAAAATCCTTGACAAATTTCTAACACTATGTAATACTTTGTTATGCATTATAAATGCACAACAATTGATCTCTCTGCCTAAAAAGTAGGCAATTGACAAAAGGGAACTTTCAATTCCAAAAACATCTTAAGCGGTTGCCTTACCTATACAACTAAACAGGCAACTTAATCCTTACACTTAGAGACATTGGCATACGTATTACATCGCGCCTTGGTATAGGGCAGACGTAATCATTAAAAGCGTTGGCCTAAGCATCTTTACATTTTAGTTTCGGAATATAAATTTGACAGCGGACAAGTAGGGAGGCTCATTGCAATGGCAAGATTTGATGGATACAACACCGACGGATTTTATGATGAGATGTTTTTTTCTGACGGGAGTGCGCGCCCTGCTGTCCAGATGCTCGTTGAACGGATTGCAAACTTTCCAAATGGAGAATTAATACGCCGCCAAATCACCGCTGAATATGCTCTGCTCCGAATGGGGATAACTTTCAACGTGTACGCAGACGAACAGGGGGTTGAAAAAATCTTCCCATTTGACCTTATCCCTCGAATAATAGATGCTACTGAATGGGAATGGATAGAACGCGGTCTCAAACAGCGAATACATGCCCTGAATCTATTCATTGACGATGTTTACCACGAACAAAAAATAATAAAAGACGGAATCGTTCCTGCTGAGGTTGTGCTTTCATCGGATCGTTACCTTGAACAGTGCATCGGCTTAGATCCACCGCGCGGCATCTGGTGTCACATCACCGGCACTGACTTAGTTCGAGATGGTGACGGACAGATTTATGTGTTAGAAGATAATCTCGGTTGTCCATCCGGTGTATCTTATGTCGTAGAAAATCGGCAGTTGATGAAACGAACATTTCCTCAGTTGTTTGGTATGTCACAGATTGAACCTGTGGAGGATTATCCAAGTCACTTATTGGATATGTTGCAATACCTCGTAAGTGACAGGGTAATGTCCCCCGAAGTTGCGTTGCTTACGCCTGGTATTTACAACTCTGCCTATTTTGAGCATTCATTTCTTGCACAGCAGATGGGAGTCGAATTGGTTGAGGGACGCGATTTAGTGGTTATGGATGGTTATGTCCACATGCGAACGACCAAAGGCTTTGAACGTGTTGATGTCATCTACCGCCGAATTAACGATGATTTCCTTGATCCAGAAGTATTCAACCCAGAATCGCTATTAGGTGTACCTGGACTAATGGAGGTTTACAAATCAGGCCGACTTGCGCTAATCAATGCCCCCGGGACCTGCGTTGCTGATGACAAAGTTGTGTGTGCTTATGTGCCGCAGATTATCAAATACTATCTTGATGAAGACATAATTGTTCCAAACGTCCCAACTTATATGTGTTGGGAAGACGAAGATCGAAAGTACGTTTTGGAACATATTGATGAACTTGTTGTGAAAGAAGCGAACCAATCAGGTGGATACGGCATGTTAATTGGTCCACACGCAACAAAAGCTGAACATGAAGATTTTGCTGAAAGAATCAAAGCGAATCCACGCAACTATATTGCCCAACCAACGCTTGCACTTTCGCGAGTGCCTGTGTTAATTGACGACCATTTTGAAGGTCGACATGTTGATCTACGCCCGTTCATCCTTTATGGTGAGGAAATCTATGTCCTACCCGGTGGGTTGACACGGGTAGCACTCAAAAAAGGGTCGCTCGTAGTTAATTCTTCACAGGGTGGTGGTAGCAAGGATACTTGGGTATTGTCAGGTTAGACGTAGGTGAAAGTCATGCTCAGTCGCGTTGCAGAATCAATTTACTGGATGAGTCGCTACATTGAACGCGCGGAAAATGTTGCGCGTTTTGTTGATGTCAACCTGCAGCTTATTCTTGACCAACCGGTCGGCATGCAGGCACAGTGGGAACCTTTAGTTGCCACTACTGGCGATGACGAGGAATTTGAGGAACGATACGGCGAAGCGTCACGGGAAGCAGTCCTCAAATTTTTGACCTTTGACACTGAAAATCCAAATTCTATCATATCCTGCTTACGCGCTGCCCGCGAAAACGCGCGTTCAATTCGTGAAAATATCTCCTCCGAGATGTGGGAAAAGTTAAACGATGCATATTTGATGGTGACAGAAACCCCTGAAGAATGGGCGATGACAGAACCACATCAATTCTTCACGGACATCAAAGTCGCATCACATCTGTTCATGGGACTAACAGATAACATTATGTCTCACAGCGAAGCATGGCATTTCTGTCAGTTAGGTCGTCTCATAGAACGCGCTGACAAAACATCTCGAATTGTTGATGTAAAATACTTCATTCTGCTTCCCTCTGTCTCGGATGTGAATACGCCATTTGATGATATTCAATGGGGGGCATTGCTCCATTCTGCAAGTGCATTTGAGATGTACCGCCGAACACACGGACTCATCTCTCCTAACAATGTTGTTGCTTTTCTACTTCTTGACCGAGAATTTCCACGGTCAGTGCTTTACTGTCTTTCCAAGGCTGAAGAATCGCTTCACGCTATTTCTGGCACACCTTTAGAAACGTTTTCAAACTCAGCTGAACAGGGTTTAGGACAACTCCGTTCCGAATTTGCTTATGCGCAAGTTGATCAGGTTCTCCATAGCGGTTTACATGAGTTTCTGGACGCATTTCAAACTAAACTCAACGATGTCGGTGAAGATATTTACAAAACTTTTTTCGCTTTGCGTCCTGTAAATGGAGAAGACACACAATCACAATTTCAAATGCAGTAGGTCGGGTTGAGTTTGGGAACCCAACAATTTATGGTGTCTATAGGTGTTTTTTGTCGGGTTTCGCAAACTCTACCCGACCTACAAGAGGCAGCTAATCTGTGACTTAATAGGAAGTAGATATGGCAATTCGTGTGGCAATCAATCACAAATCCTTATATCAATATGATCGGTTGGTTTGGCTCTCTCCCCATATCTTCCGATTAAAGCCTGCAATGCATTGCCGAACCCCGATTGAAGCATATTCACTCAAAATTGAGCCAAAGAACCACTTCATCAATTGGCAACAAGATCCATTCGGTAATTATCAAGCGCGCGTCGTTTTCCCTGAACCCACCCAAGCATTGTCACTTGAAGTGGATCTGGTTGCGAATATGACGATTATCAATCCGTTTGACTTTTTTCTTGAGGAAAGCGCAGAACACTTTCCGTTTAGTTATGAACCTCAACTTAAGAAAGAGTTAATGCCGTTCATGGAAATTAAGGAAAGTGGTAAACTACTAACAGAATGGATGGCAGGTATTGATAGATCGAAACAGAAATTGATCGATTTTCTTGTTAGTATCAATCGTCGTCTGCGGGAAGATATAAAATATACAATTCGGATGGAACCAGGAGTACTAACCTGCAATGAAACCTTGGAAAAGCGAATAGGTTCATGTCGTGATAGCGGTTGGTTGCTCGTACAAATTCTACGACATCTTGGATTAGCTGCGCGTTTTGTCTCAGGCTATCTTGTTCAACTCGTTGCAGATCAGAAACCTGTAGAAGGTCCTGCCGGTCCACCGCAGGATTTCACCGATTTACATGCATGGTGTGAGGTGTATGCACCAGGGGCAGGCTGGATAGGACTTGATCCAACTTCAGGGTTATTCGCTGGTGAAGGGCATATTCCGTTGGCTTGCGTACCAGACCCAGTGAGTGCGGCACCCGTCACCGGCCATACAGACATCTGTGAAACAGAATTCACGTACAGCAATACCGTCCAACGTATCCACGAAGACCCGCGCGTAACTAAACCTTATACTGATATACAGTGGGAAGCGATTAATGCCCTCGGTCAGCAGGTAGACGAAGATATAATCCACAACGATATTCGACTGACGATGGGTGGTGAGCCGACTTTTGTATCCGTTGACGACACAGAAGGTCCTGAATGGAACACAGAGGCTGATAGCCCGGAAAAGCGCCGTTTAGCGGCGGATCTACTAAAACGATTACGCGACAGCTTTGGTCCTGGTGGTGTTTTGTCTTACGGTCAAGGTAAATGGTATCCAGGTGAACCACTACCACGTTGGAAATTTGGATGTTTTTGGCGAAAAGACGGTATCCAAGTCTGGCAAAATGACACACTACTCGCTGAACCTAATAAAGATTATGGGTTTGACGTTGAACATGCAGAGAAATTTATACGCCATTTGGCAAATCGGTTAAATGTTTCATCAGACTATATCAGATCCGCCTATGAAGATATAGTCTTTTTCCTTTGGACAGAAGGCAAACTCCCTGTAAACATTGACCCGCATGAATTCGACTTCAAAGAAATATCAGAGAGACAAAAATTGATTCAGTTACTCCAAACTGAAAAAATCGGTGAACCGGTTGGGTATGTGCTGCCTTTAGGATGGAATCTTGAAAACAACTCATGGGAAAGTTGTGCATGGAACTTTAGAGGTGGTCATATGTTCCTACTCCCCGGCGATTCAGCAATGGGATACCGTCTTCCGCTTGAGTCCTTGCCGTGGGTTGACCCTGAACAAGAAGAACCTTTTTTTGAACGTGATCCGTTTGAGCCTCGTGATGCTAATATCAGTCATAGTGATGCCATAGAAACGCGAGAAAAAACAAGTAAAGAGATAAATCAACAAGAATCAGTTATCCGGACTGCTCTATGTATTGAACCTCGTGATGGTCGGTTGCACATTTTCATGCCGCCTTTGTCCCATTTAGAACACTATCTCTCGCTTCTTGAAGCAATCGAAGCAACCGCCGAAGCATTAGAAATGCCCATAATTTTTGAAGGGTATGAAGTGCCACACGATTGGCGAATTCAATCGTTGAGTGTAACGCCGGATCCAGGTGTGATTGAGGTTAACATCCATCCAGCAGAAAATTGGGACGAAGTTGTACATAATATCACAACCCTCTATGAACAAGCACGGTTATTAGGTCTCAGTGCTGAAAAATTTATGTTAGATGGTCGGCACACAGGAACGGGCGGAGGAAATCATATTATTATCGGCGGACCGACACCTGCCGACAGTCCACTATTACGGCAACCTCACCTTTTGCGCAGCCTCATCACCTATTGGCAGCACCACCCTGGTTTGTCGTATCTTTTTTCCAGTGCCTTCATCGGTCCGACAAGTCAAGCACCTCGTGTAGACGAAGGCCGTGATGAACAACTCTATGAACTTGAGGTGGCATTTCAGCAAATTCCTGATGCTGTTTCCACGGAATCTAAAGTTGATGGAGAAAAATCACCACTCTGGTTAGTAGACCGATTGTTACGACATCTGTTGGTTGATTTAACAGGAAACACGCATCGCGCAGAATTTTGCATCGATAAACTTTATTCCCCAGATTCAGCCAGTGGTAGACTTGGATTGCTGGAAATGCGCGCATTTGAGATGCCACCGCATGCACAGATGAGTATTGTGCAGATGTTACTTATTCGTGCGTTGATTGCTAAATTTTGGCTTAGCCCCTATAAAGGTAAGCTGGTGCGTTGGGGAACAGAATTACATGACCGATTTATGCTTCACCACTATGTGCGTTCGGACATACAGGAAGTCGTTTCGGAGCTACAAGCAGTGGGATATCCGTTTGATATGGCGTGGCTTGAACCATTTTTTGAGTTCCGATTTCCACTACTCGGCACTGTAAACGTCCAAGACATTGAACTGGAATTGCGAATGGCGATTGAACCGTGGCATGTGCTTGGGGAAGAGGTCACGCGGACAGGAACATCGCGTTTCGTGGATTCCTCTGTTGAGAGAGTACAGGTCAAACTACGTGGTTTGGTAGACTCTCGTTATGTCGTAACTTGCAACGGTCGTCGCTTGATTCTGCATAGTACAGGCACACATGGTGAATATGTGGGTGGGGTTCGCTACCGTGCTTGGCAACCACCATCAGCGTTGCATCCTACAATTGGCGTTCATTCACCGCTTGTTTTTGACATCATAGACACTTGGAATGGACGCGCAATCGGAGGTTGTACTTACCGCGTGTCACACCCGGGTGGACGACACTACGATACCTTCCCAGTCAATGCCTACGAGGCTGAATCCCGCCGCGTGAGCCGCTTCGCGACGGAAGGACATACGCCAGGTGTAAGTCAACCACGACCTCCTCGTGCAGCACCTGGGACTTTCCTCTCAGAAGGACATGCCCCCGGTCCGATAGATGTGCCTCCTGAAGAGACAAATGCAGAGTATCCCTATACTTTGGACCTGCGAAGACAGTCCTAATCAACAATTATGGTAGATTTTAGAATCACTTGGATAGTCTGCACCAGCGAGGGGAATCAACGCTGAATGCGCGTATGGTATTCAGCGGGAAACCTCGCCTACTGGGAACAATAGTGGCAATTTATTTTATAGTAAACTTTAGAATTAACAGGACATTTTCAGTTGTAGTCGGGAACTCCGATTCCCGACTATCAGTAGGTTGGGTCGCGATTCGGAGATCGTAGACCTGTTAACTTAAGGTTTTTCCAAATATGGGAAACCTTCTTTAGTCCCGTAGGGACGATATGTTTATAGCATTATGTTCAACTCACCTCTTTAGTCCCGTAGGGACGATATGTTTATCTTTCTATGCCGTTCCTACGGAAC
>JAPPMR010000926.1 GCA_028818995.1 Candidatus Poribacteria bacterium
AAGAAATACACGAATAGCAGTGTCGTTCCCAATACAATATAGGCAAGTTTTCCTTTCATTTTTATATCCTCCACGTATACCAGTCAGACATAACGAGTTTAGTAATAATAGGGGAGATGGGCGTTGACAGAGATAGAAAATAACTATAAACTATAACCTCCATCATCCCACATCTCCCTATTATTTACATAAGCACGGCAAATGTCCAAACGTTTTCAAATGGGTGATTAACACCCTGCACATTTACCATGCTGTAACCCCAATATCACGGCTTTGCCCAGCAGGAGATACCTTCGCCCGGAACATGACCCAAGGGCTTGCAGTCATACGTGCCCTGGACACAACCTTCAAAAGGTTCATTTAACTCTGCATCCCAACATCCACAACACAAGACATCGTCGTCACAGTTGATTCCGCACCAGCCGTTTCCCTCTGCTGACGCATTGGGAGTACCGAGGAAGACCCCTGCTAAGGATGTTGCGCCGATGAAGGCGGCGGCGGTAAATGCGCTTTGGCTTCCGACTTTACCTTCTTCACCCATGATAAAGCGAGAAACTTTACGGTTCACCTGTTGGTGTAAATGACTTCTCATATTGATCTCACCTCCTTTCTTTTTTCGATTTTCCGCCTATCGCTGAATGGATAGGCAGGAATCTCTAAAACTGAAGATATAGGAATGTTTTTAAATTATCGGGGCATAAAATATGCCCCCACTAAGAATTGTTAGAAGTGTTCCCGTTAAAATTATTGGTGCGAAATGGACCGAATGTTGAATCGCCAATGTTCCTCCAAAATCTTCAAAACTCCCCGATTTTGCCAATTCCTTGAGCTCTTGCACATCTTCATCAGACAACCCTTCCGGGACGGGTGAAACAAGCACATTTTTATCAAAGGAATCAGAAACAACCGCAGACTCTTTTCTATAGGTAGTCCCTTCATCTGTCTCAGTGCCTATGATTTTCTCTGCCGGAATCATACCCGGTTGAAGATCCTTAATTGGTACCAATGTGCTGAGGCACGACATATCTAAATTAAGCATGTAGGTGCTGATGATGGGTAAAATCAAACGATAGACCACCGCAAAAAGCAGGAACTTTTTCCAGTACGCTTGTAGGAGAATCGGATTGAATATTAAAATGGCAACGACAGGAATGAAATATATCGGATAGGTAATATAGGCTTTGATCTGGAATTTTTTCGTGACACGGTCAAGCGTGTATGACAAAATAATTGCCAATACCAGATGAAAAAAGGTGAATGGACTTTTCGATTGATATGCGAAGAATTCGACACAGAGTAAAATTGCCAGAAAACGGAGTAAGGACAATAGATTTTCCGGAAGTTGTTGGACGAATTCTTTAACGGAAAACTCCTTGGGAAGTGGGAACGTTTTATGTAACGTGAAGTACTTGACCGCCGTATGGATGATACTATAAACCAAATAGACAATGAACATATTCACTAAGACAATCAAGGCAGGGTTCGGAATGCCAGAAATGTTTCTACCCCAAACAGTGGGTGGTAATATCATGACAATCCCCCAATAGAGTTTGGCATCTCCGGGGGCAAGGATACCCAACCAATAACTTCCGAAGGCGATTAGCCCGCCCATAATAAAAACAGATAGACTCGTGCTAATGATTGTTTTCCCCAAGAGGAGCAACATCAATTGTGAAATCACACCCGCATACAATAAACCGATTGAGCAGGCGTTTTTAATTTTACCGGTTCTCATATCGGTATATGTTGCCCAGATACAAAAACCGACAGCGATTATTGTCAATAAAATATCGTATTTACTCATGTTCATTCCTTTCTGTAGTGAGATATGTGAGCATCCTCTCTGCCATTTCTTTATCTTTACACATATGATTAAGTGCCACTGAAACCTGATTGCGGGAGTGCGTCTGCATCAACTCTTTTGCAATCGCTACATTCACAGCTTCATGCCTAAGATCAGGTCTTTCATACGCGGCTGGAATCGCCTTCCCCTGTATTGTGTCGTAGTGGTACCGGAAAAAAGAGGGAAGATTCGTCAATGTGGATTCTGTTTGCAGTAATCCCTCTCGAAGAGAGATGAAATGGTTTTTGATGGTTTTCGCCACAGATTCCCACGTGAAACTTCTTCCTTTACGAATTGCTAAATCCCTATATCGCGCCAGCAGAGATTGATCCTTCAGCAGTGATACGAGAGATTTCGAGACGATTTCAGCAGTTTCAGCAGGCGCGGTATTGGCAGCGATTTGGATATACGCACCTAAATTCTCCATCATGCTGTTGTCATGCTCCCCAGAAATAATCAGGGGCACCCCAGAATATAAAGCACTCGACAGATAAAATGCATTGGCACCAGGGACAGCGGCGTAATATCCCAGATCCGCAGCACTAAAAATAACCGGCAGTGCCTGATAATCAGTGAGGTCTTCAACTTGAAAGTATTCAACATTTTCATGGTGACTACCGGATTGGGAATGGTTTATATCTCCGACAATGATAAATAGGAACTCCGAATGATTGCGGGCAAGCAGATGAACTAAATTCCGATTTTCATAACTTGCATTGGGGAGAAACAAAAGTATCAGCGGATCGGATTTCATTCGCTCACTTTGAAACGCTCCAGCAAGTGTAAACTTGGATTCCTGAGCATCTTTTGAGGTATAAACGTCCCCTTCAACACCCACAGGCAACACCACGACTTTCTCTGTGTCGGGAGCGAAATCGGACAAGTAATCTTTCAACCACCACGAATCGACACATAACAGATCGCAATCGCGAAGGAGAAAGAATTTATCCAAAATCAATTGCCTATCCGGTTCGGCACTGGATACATAAAATATTGTTGGAATCCGAGACGAGTATGCCAATGAGACATCGTGCGCAGTAGCGTGCGGTAGACTTAACATTCCATGACATTTCTCTGGATAGTATCTGATCAAATTCTGTCCAGCCTCGCTTGGTATCTCTAACGGTGTGACACCTTCCCAGTCAAAGTTTGTCGGGAGACCTTCTGTATTGGTAATTGGTATAGACACCTCTAATTCTCGGGAGAGTGCCCTGAACATAAGATGGTAAGCGACTCGTGTGAGAAATGGTTTTTGATCAAGCCGATTCAGAAAACTCGGCGAAACAACGATCTGCCCTGAGAATTCCATACGTTTCTGATCCATTACCGATGTCTGATGAAATAGTATGCCTGCCATTTGCAGCTGGAAGAGGTAACCAAAAACTTGATTAATCTCAGATTCTTGATATTTCGATCTCAATACTTCCTTCACTTGCACCGTTGTGGAACCTTCGCATATATCAAGAATATCGGATACTATGTCATTTACTTCAAAAACACAGCCAGCTTCTATGTCGGCAACAAAGGCGCGGCCGGAATCATTGAACCTTTTGTGGATTTTTAAATTAATAGGAAACTGAATCATATATTTTCCTCAGAATAATGCCCTCATGAATCCTCTCAAGCGATCGAGATATTCTTTGACTGCATCGTCATCTTCCAACAAGTCAGAGAGGATTACCTCAATCTCATGCATATTATGATTCCGTAGCAGTGATAAGGCAACCCCTTCTTCTACGGATATATCGTATAGTGTCCCTGTGAGTGGCATATTGTTTTCACGTATGGCATTGATAATCATTGCCTTCGGCTGAGTAGAGCCATCTATATTTTCGTTGAGACCGAAACCTATCGGCATGTGAGCCTGCTGCCCAATGAGACGCTTCTTCACATTAAGATTTTGAAAAACCTGCAGGAGACATCTGGCACTATTATCCCATGTGAGTTCAAGTGCCCGTTGTCTTGCTTTCTCGGCAAGTTTGTGTCTATGGGCATCGTCCTGTAACAGTTCTGCAATCGCTTGGGCAAAATCCTCAGCCAGAATCCCGCCACCGAGGCTTGTCATATCACGATCATAAAGCATTGCAGGTACAACAATGCCCGCGTCTTTGACGACATATTTCGGACCATCATAACTTGACACGACAGGCACAGTCCCGCACGCCATCGCCTCAAGAACCACCAACCCAAATTCCTCAGAGCAAGCAATACTCGGGAAACAGAACACATCAAAGGCGTTATAGAAAACAGGTAACTCCTCTCGCGGTCGTCTTCCAACATGAAGGAAATTCTCTGGAAAATCGTAGTGCCGGCTCTCTTCTATTGGACCCGCTGCCAGAAAGAGAACCTCTGGCATTAGTCGAGCAACATCCACAAAAACACCCGCCCCCTTTTCAACCTGAAACCTTGATATGTATCCAACAATTGGCTTCTCGGTAATTTCAGGTCTCTCCAATAATTCCGCGACCTCTTGTTTTGCCTGTTTCTTCTCTTTGAGTTGGAAAAATTCGGTGTCCACCCCACAGGGAACAATGTGAAACAATGAAGGGTCATGAATGAATGTCGAATACAAATCAATGGTAGGCTGACTGAGTGTCATGAAAGCATCAAAATTCCGCATTGAAGCATACCAGCGCAGCATGCCATTCATGACGCGTCCATTATCCCCACGCGCAGTGTAAACAGGCAATACAACCGGAACGTGTAGATAATTGAGTAAGGACATCATCTCAAATTCATCAAGGTACCACAATAAAACACCGTCGTAATTCTCCTTGATAATCCGAGAAACAGATGATTTCTCATGAATATTGAAAGGGGTCAGGACCATATTATCCATCTCTTCAAATTCTTGAGTTACATGAATTGTGGCATACTTGGACAATGCTTTAAGAAATTCAGTATGAGCGACAGAAGCACCCAAGGTGTTCCATCTTAATTCTCCGTGGGTTGAATGCATTCTGGGCGCGAGGATTTTTAAAGGAGGCACCTCCAGGGCCCTTGAGAAACTTTGTACCTGAGGCCAATGGAGGTAATGGAGACAATTGCGGATTTCAGATTCGGTGTATTTGTCTGCTAAATCAGAAACGATTTCCTCAGTATCTGATTCAATTCGTTCAAATACATCTTGAACCAATCCGTCAACAGGCAAAAGCCGATGGTAATCTAAATCTGCTAAGTAAGCGTTTTCGTGAAATTCTATAAGTTTATATCGGTGTGCCATATTTTCAGCAGTATCCAGAGGATAGTTCCTCAAATTCCTCAATCATTTCTGAGAGAGGGCGTAGTTTTCTTCCTCAAGTGAGATGTGGAACATTCCGCGGTGTTTGGTGGCGACATAAAGCCTGTCGCGATCGACAACAAGTGATAGCACTTGACCCGGCACCACCGGCGAAACTCGTTCCCACTTGTCATGAACATCCAAGCGATAGACCCCTGTATCACCTGCACCATAGATCGTGCTGCCGTCCACAGCGAACCTGTCTATAACGATTTTATCGGTGATGACGCGCCAGTGTTCCCCGGTTGTTGATACCAAAACGCCGCTGTCCGTCGCGATGTAAACCGTTGACCTTGCAAACACAATGTCCTTGAAACAGGTGAAGCGAGAGGGGAGGTTCGGCGTAATGTCTCTCCAACTGTTTCCGGCATCCTGCGATTGGAACAACTTGCCATCCCGTTTGCCGACGTAGACGGTTTCGCCTGAAACGGCTAATCTGAACCCACATTTCAAATCCGCTTCGGGCTGCTCACCGGTATCGAGCAGTCCGGTGTCTTTCCACGCCGCATCGCCCGGTTTCCATTTGAAAAGCTGCCGTTTGTATTCTGCGTAAAGTGTCCCGCGACTGACGGCGAACGCCCCAATTCGCTCATGTTCTCTACGCCGCAATGTTTCCGCAGCGTTATTGTCTCCTTCATGGCTCCGAGATAGGTGAACCTGTTCAACATATTCATTATCTGCCAACAACTCAATGGATAAAACATCCGATTCACCTTGAACCGGAATGAGGGCATCGCCATCCGCTGATAAACAGAAGACGCGCAGATTGTCTTTTTCAGGTGAAATTACGTAAAGCATATTGCCAGCAATCGTTAGTTGTGAATCGGCAGGGACTTTAGTATAAATCTCGGGGAAGTGAGATTGTTCCACCTTGACCGGCTTGTGCGAATAAGTTTTCGCCTCAACCGGAACGGATTTCCACGATTCGCCGCCATCTATCGACTGCACAATCTCACCACCAGCATGCGCGTAGAGTCTGCTATTGAGCGCAACCAGATCCAGTATTCCAGTTCCGACCATCCCGTCCATGAAGAGATGCCACGATTCACCGGCATCGGTTGTGCGATAGATACCGGATGGAGTGGCTTTGTAAAAGGTATTCTCGTCTGTCGCTACAGACGGAAAAGCATTTTGTTTAAGCGAATCTATCTCAAATCCGAGTTCTGTCCACGTCTGCCCACTATCCGTTGACCGGAACTGGGTGAAGGTCTGCACTAAGATTGTTTTACCAGCGACTAATAAACTTATACCGGAGGGCGCGATTATATCCGTAGGTGTTATCTCAGTCCAAGAAGCTCCCAAGTCAGCCGAGTAGAAAACCCGACTCAAACGCAGGTTGTTGTCATACATCGTCCGCATTACTTCCGTTGGCTCTGATCTAACCTGTTGTAACGCGAGGAAATCAGGACCTGTTCCGATATAGAGATTGTCTTCAGAAACCGCCAAGGCGTAAATAGGTCCGGGCACACCAACAAACAAGCGTTCCCACGCGCCTGAATCATCAAGTCGGTAGAGACCTTTATCTGTGCCAGCAAATACCGTGTTTCTAATTGTTGCGAGTGTGGAAATCGTTCGGTTTCCCTTCAATCCATTGTCAAGGAGGGTCCACTGCTTGCCAGCGTCCGTAGCGCGGAATACACCTTTATTCCGAAGTGCAAGATACATCGTAATATCCGAACCAGCTCTTTGTATCCCATCCACGATGATGAATCCGATGGCATTTCCTTCAGGTCGGGAGCAGAACGTGCGCCATGTCTC
>JAPPMR010000673.1 GCA_028818995.1 Candidatus Poribacteria bacterium
ACGTATACGTTCAGAGACCACCATTGCTACAGGGGCAGTCTCAATTAGTTATGCAGCGGTAGAACTTGCAAAGAAGATTTTCAATACTTTAGAAGACAAAACTGTAGCGATTATTGGGGCGGGTGAGATGAGCGAACTGACTGCGAAACATCTCGTCGCGAATGGTGTTTCAAAAGTAATTGTTGCGAACCGTACTTATGAACGTGCTGTCAAAATAGCAGAAAAGTTTAAAGGCATTCCAGTTGCTTACGAGAAAGATCTAAACTTTCTCATTGATGCTGATATCATCATCAGTTCCACAGATGCGCCTTACTATCTTATTGAACGTAAACCGCTTGCTGAGGTCATGAAAAAACGGAAACATCGTTATATGTTTCTCATTGACATCGCTGTTCCGCGTGATATAGAACCGGATGTGAGCAAAATCAACCATGCCTTTCTCTATAACATTGATGATTTAGAAGCAGTTGTCGCGTCTAATCTCAAAGAGCGGAAACAGGAAGCGGTTCGCGCAGAACAGATTGTCTCTGAAGAGGCAAAGCGATTTCACGACCAACTGCAAATCCTTGAAGTTAATCCCACCATTAAAGCACTTCATCAGCAATTTCAACAGATTGCTGAAACAGAACTTCAAGTCTGCCTTGATTGCACTGCATTGTCGGACACCCAAGAAACAGCTGTTGCATCTATGACACAGGCAATAGTCAAAAAACTTCTACATCACCCAGTAGAAAACTTACGCCACGCAGTCAATGATGGCAATGCTGATCATGGGCAGTATGTTCATGCACTCCAAGAACTGTTCGCGTTAGATGATAATAACGATAAGGAACAGGAATGAACAGCGCAGTTACAATCGGCACGCGTGGCAGCCAACTTGCACTCTGGCAAGCATCCTTCGTCCAACAGCAATTAGCGCACCATTTCCCCGATCTTAAGGTTGACCTCAAAATTATCAAAACTATAGGTGATACTGTCCAGAATCGCTCTTTGATAGGATTAGGCAAGGGGGTTTTTACCAAAGAGATAGAAATCGCCCTCTTAAATGGTGAAATTGACCTTGCTGTTCATAGCCTTAAAGATCTCCCTACTGAATTACCTGAAGGACTCTGTATAGCCGCAATTCCGACGCGGGAAGACCCGCGCGATGTGCTTGTTACATCTACAGGATTTCCTTTAGAAGATTTGCTGAATGGTGCGAAAATCGGCACGACGAGTCCGCGGCGAAAGGCGCAGCTACTTCACATACGTTCAGACTTACAAGTCGTTGATGTTCGCGGCAATGTTGATACACGAATTCGTAAACTTGAAGAAACTGATCTGGATGGAATTATCCTTGCTGCAGCAGGAATAAAACGTCTCCTTAAAGAAGAGGTTATTACGCAATTTTTTGATATAGAACAGATGGTTCCAGCAGTTGGACAAGGAGCTTTGGCGATTGAAGCGCGTCAAGGGGATAAGGACATAGAAAATCTGCTTGCTCCTCTGAACGACATGACGACAGAAGCAGAGGTTACCGCTGAAAGAACTGTGTTGGAAAATCTTGGTGGAGGATGTCAGCTGCCAATCGGTGCTTATGCTAAACATGTTGATGGTGAACTCTCACTTATAGGTACTGTGTGCCATCCTGAGGGACGGGTACGTATTGTAGAAAGGATTACGGGAAAATTAGACGATGCGCAGCAATTGGGAAAAATCGTTGCCGAGAAATTGCGGAACAGTGGTGCGAATGAACTATTGAAGGCACAGTCAGACGTGGGATGAATCCATCTATGAAAACAACACAAACAGGTATCGTTTATATCGTAGGTGCTGGCCCTGGTGATAGGAAACTTATTACCCTTAAGGGTGTGGAATGCCTTCAGCAAGCAGATGTTGTCATTTACGATTTGCTTCTGAACGATACGCTATTAGAACATTGTCCCATACACACCGAGAAGATCCAAGCACCCGACCCAAGAATCCGATCCAACCGTCAAGCGGAACTCAATCAATTGCTGATCCAACATGCGAAAGAAGGTAAAATCGTTGTGCGTCTGAAGGGTGGCGACCCATATATCTTCGGGCGCGGAGGCGAGGAAGCGATGGCACTTGCCGAACAAGGAATTCCGTTTGAATTTGTCCCTGGTGTTACCTCTGCTATTGCTGTCTCTGCCTATGCTGGAATTCCGGTTACGCATCGCGACTATGCCTCATCGGTTGCGTTTGTCACGGGACATTCTGCTGCATTGCACCCCGATTCAAACATCAATTGGGAACAACTTGCCACTGCGGTAGATACACTTGTGGTCTATATGGGAGTGGCACATCTCCGCCAAATTGTGGAACGATTGACGACACACGGTAGAGCACCACAAACTCCGGTAAGTTTAGTCCGCGTTGGAACGACCCCCCAACAATTTGTTGTCCAAGGCACGCTTGCTGATATTGTGGAGAAAGTTGAGGCGGTCCAGCTGAAAAGCCCTGCGATTATCGTTGTGGGAGAGGTGAACCGACTACGTGATCAACTCCGATGGTTTGATAATAAGCCACTCTTTGGAAAACGCATCCTTGTCACACGCGCCCGCGCACAAGCAAGCGAATTTGCTGACCTTCTGGAAGCAAACGGGGCAGAAGTTATACAATTTCCCACCATAGAAATTCGTCCACTTGAAATTGATAGTGCTAAAATACCTTCTCCTGAACAATATGATTGGGTTATTTTTACAAGTGTCAATGCTGTTGAGATATACTATACACGCTTACGAGAGAAGGGGAAGGACACGAGAGTTTTTGGCGGATGCAGTGTATGTGCTGTTGGACCGAAAACGGTTGAAGCACTAAACTGCATCGGTATTTATCCCGATTTTGTGCCATCACACGCGAGCGGAAAAGTTGTCGCAACGGAAATAGAAGATGTTCAGAGTAATAGAATCCTGTTGCCTCGCGCAAAAATTGCTACTGCTGACCTCCCAAATATCTTGCGCGATAAAGGGGCATACGTTGACGATGTGCCCCTTTATAATACCGTCAAAGTAGTAAGTGAAAACAGTGATGTTATTGAAAAAGACCTTTTAGATGGAAAAATTGACATCGTTACGTTTACAAGTTCTTCAACCGTTACCAACTTTCTTGAGATGCTTCCAACGCATACCGCGAAGAATTTGTTGGCAAATGTTCGTGTTGCAGTGATTGGTCCAACAACAGAAGCAACCGCAACAAAACACGGTGTACGCGTTGACATCATAGCAAAAGAAGCTACGATTGAAAGCCTTGTTAAAACGATTATTGCGGAATATGAAAATCTATCGGAATAGATGTAACACTTATTTGTCGACTTTTACTGAAAAATCGGCAAGATATAAGGTGCTATCACCTTTTGATAAACTGTGATTGATCCAAAAATAGAATCCCGCGCACAACACCAAGCCTATCTGTTTCCATATTGGCGGTTGAATCTCTTTCGGTAAGAATTTTCGGTTAACATATAATGTGTGGAGTGCACAAATTACAAGTTGGTAACCGCCTACCGTCGCAGATACAATAATCATGAGAAAAGGTTTTGCCAGATACATTGCGATGACACCCCACAGAATATAGGCAATCAGAATTGGATAATAGATCCATTTAGCGTTATGTTCACCCATCTTTCGTGCGCTTCTAAAACCAGTCCAAATTATATCGGTATAACGACGCGGAACACCATCAACACCTCCAAGTTGCGTTGAAAACAGCACCCAAAATCCACACAACAGCGTCAGATACCACATGATTCTACCGCCCTTTGCTTGAAGTCCTTCTGCTTGGAAGGCTGCAGCAGACCACTGGTCTATCTCTTGACCTGAAGGGACAAAAGCGATTGTCAGCATAGCAGGTAGTGCCAACCCGATGAAACATCCGACCAGCCAAATATAGTACTGCTCAAAGCGAACATATTTCCACCACTCCTTGAATCGTTCCAGATTCTCAGGTGTTATACGGAATACTTTACCTAAGTGGGAAAGTGTTACGTTCTGCCCTCCGATTATAGATGGAATAGCACCTACCAACTTGCTCATTCCCCATCCTTTGTCGCGGACGTAATTAGATATTGTGATATTTCCCAAGCCACCGCTTCCAGCATAAGCTGCGAACGCACCAAGCAACAACCAGTCAAACTCGCCGCCACTTACATCGTCAGGCAATGCACCAAAACTAAAGAAACCTTTTATGACAGTCCACCATACTCTGGGCGGAACAAGAAATAGGTCAACAATAACCAAATATCCGATAATCCAAACAACCATAAAAAGTAGTACTTTTTCAAGCGCGTTATAAATCTTACCGCCGAACATTACGATGGCAAGGCAACCGAAAAATATAAGATATGCAAAGACTCGGACGGTGTTTTGATCAGCGTCCTGAGGCATGTAACCCAGATAAGCTGCAGCCAATGCAGTTGCAGCAGTCATCGCCCATCCTGGCCAGATTCCAAAAAAATCAACACCAGAATAGAAAATTGCCCAGAACCTTGGTCCCGGTTTACACCGCATGTAGCCACTCAACATCGGTTCACCGGTGTAAAGGGTGTAACGAATTGCCTCTGTGTTCAGAACTACTTGAAGCACGATTGCAATAGTCGCAATCCAGAGCAACGTACCACCATATTGTGCTGTAATTGCCGGACCTAATAACCATTCCCCACTGCCGATAGAAGCACCCAAGGCAATAATTCCGGGTCCAAGTATACCTGCAAATGCAAGACCAAATTTATAACGCGGCGGTGCTGGTAATTCATCAACCTCCCAATCGGGAAGTGTGCCGCCATCAACACGTTCATTCGTTTCTGCCATATATTTTACCACTCCCAAAATATGTTTATATCTAATTTCTCAGCGATGTTTTCAAGACTTCGTAAGTGATCTACGTGAATAGGAATTCCGCTCTCTATCCATTTATCATAGTTGTTCCACTCAATTTCCCCCGGTAGATAGACTTGCGTAAATCCTTCTGCCGTTTTCGCCCCGTGAATCTTGTTGATTCCTTGTTCCACATCAGAAATATACGCATCATAATCTGTGAAACTTTCAATGTTTATCGCAATAAAAAAATGCTCAGATGAAGTGCCGGTTTTGTTGCAAGACATCATGCCGCCAGTGAGAGGACCCGCCAAAATTCCCATAATAAGGGCTAATCCGTAGCCTCTCGGTCCTGCAGCAGGTGCCATTAAACCCCTTTGATTTGGATCGCTACTTGGTTGTCCTGAATCGTCCAAAAGCCATCCTTCAGGAATCGGTTTATCGTACATTCGTAACGTTCCAATTTTCCCCCATGATGAAACACCGCACGCCATATCTAATACTATCGGATGTCCATCGCCAGTTGGCAGTGCATAACTCAAAGCATTGTTTCCGACCACTGCCTCTGCTCCACCGGGTGCCACAATAGAGGGTCTACCTGTATTCGTTGTTGAAAAACCGATCATCCGATTTTCCACAGCCATAATTGAATAGCATGCTGCAGCACCGAAATGTCCTGCATTATGCACTCCTGCCGCAGCCACACCGGTTGTTTTTGCCTTTGCTATTGCTGTTTCCATAGCGAGTGTGCTTGCCAGATGTCCCATACCGTTGTCGCCATCTACGACAGCGAAACTCGGTCCTTCTGAAACAATGCTGAGATCGGGTTTGGGATTTAAATTCCCATCAAGGACTTGGTTGAGATAACCGGGTAGCGCACGTGTGCCGTGTGAATGCACCCCTCGCAAATCAGTTTGTACCTGAAGTTTAGCCATCTGTTCGGCATATTCTGATGACAAACCAGCCTTTTCACATAGAGATCGAGCGAAATCGTGTAACTTCGCTGCATCAATTACAATTTCTTGCATAAAACCCTCTCTGGAAATGAATTAGCTGCCATTTTAGCAGACAGAGAGCAATGAAGCAAGCACAATTTTTGATGTTGCAATGCGGCTGTAATCTCCGAAAATTCTACATTTTGTTGACATATTAACTTTCAAAATGTTAAAATTCATTTCATAAAATACACATAATCAAGTATGGTAGAGATTAGAATTACCGCTACATTCCTGAACTGTGAATCAACGCTGAATGCGCGTATGGCATTCAGCGGGAGGGAACTCCGATTCCCGACTGCTCCTAAGTTTCTGTCGCGATTCGGAGATCGCTCCTACAGAGGAAATGTAGAATTATTTCTATAGTTCACTATAAAAGGAAGAGAGATGCAAAGACCAAACATTTTTCACCAAATATACACGAAAGTTTGCATAACAAACATATCCACTTTTTTATGCTCTGCAATTCTCATTTTAGTCTCTTTCGTTTATATGTCTTGCGGCAATCCGTTAGAACCAGTAGATAGTGAAGAGGAAGCACGGGTAAAAACCGAACTGAAAGATCGTTCATTTCGGCAGTTTGATCCATCAAAAGATGCGATGAAAAGAAAAGGAGTTATCCTTGATTTCTTTGATGGTGAAGGTCAAATAATCAGTCTTTGGGCACAATATGCTGAAGGTGAAACCGCACTCAATGAATGGGAGATTTTCGCGAAGGATTATCGCGTAGAAAAAGCGGGTTCGGAATATCGGATTTATTTTGACGAACCGAGTTCACGTCAAATATTGCCTAACGAATGTGAGAATTGTCTTGAGACAGCAGGAATATCCGTTTCAATTCGTAACCTATATAATAGGGAGAAGATACAGTTCAAGTTAAACGATGAAGATGATATTTTGCCCTCACCCTTTCCTGTTTTTAAATCGTGGACAAACTTCAATGAAGATGAATATTTTCATTGAAATGTCCTTTGTGTTTTTTACTTAGCCGATTGATGTGGTGGTTTTGCAGGGTTATTTAGTTTTAAGAATTATCGGTTAATAGATTTTACTGAGAGTATATATTGT
>JAPPMR010000459.1 GCA_028818995.1 Candidatus Poribacteria bacterium
TCTTTGCCCAATCCGCTTAGAACTGCTAACTCCACTGGTGAGAAATCGTCCGGATTGTTGCGATTGAAATTCATCGGTTCTTTGAGTGCAACTGGGGGATTTGTAATAAAACGGGCGCGGCCCGAAGGATTTTGTGAAGCAGAATGCAAGATGAACGGATGTAAGAGAACAACGTCCCCCGCATTCCCAGTAATTTCCACAAAGTCTTTACACTTTTCATACAACTGACCGAAACCTTGTCCCGGCAGCAAACCCTCTGGATGTGCGAACAGATGCTGTGCCACATGTTGCACCGAATCGCAGGCAACAAACGTCCCACCGCTTTTCGGATAAATATCCGACCAAACGACGATGGTGAGCAATCCCTGCTCTGGACTATCCAAGAAGTGTCTGAAGAAATCGCCATCTTTATGCCAACCCGTGAAGTGAGACTCAGGCGGTTGCCATTCATCCTCCGCACCTAATTTAAAGTTGATAATAAAACCATCACCCCAAGAAGGTTCTGTATTTGCAATCCTGTCTTCACCACCGAGCAGGTCACAGATAGCGTCCCATGCTCTCGGCGCGATTTCTCGGATCGGCAAACGATTCATGGAGGGCAAATGGATACGCTGTTCCTCCCAAGTTGTGGGGTCATCGGGATCATAACCGAGACGTTTAAAGGCGAATTCGCGCCACTCTGCTGCTAATTCCCGTGAAAAACAGTCTTTCAGGACAACATGTCCCTTTTCAACAAAATGGTCTACATCTGATTCTGTAAGTGTTTTGTAAGTTTTTGCCATCTATATCCTCTTATTTCAGGCTATCCAACAACGTTTCTGCGAGTCTCGTAGCGAATTCGTCATCGTTGATATGTGCGTCCATCTCAATGACCGTCACATTGTCTCCGATGTGTGCCGTTAGATTTTCTCGCCATGCATCTCGCGCTTCGGGTGAGTCAAATGGTTGGTCTGTTTTATCAATTGCGGATACACCTTGTGTCGGAATGAGTACCGTTGTAGGTCCTTTCGCTTCGTTGAGTTTATGTGCCATGATTTTGCCTAACTCGGCTGTTTCTTCGGGGGTCGTCCGCATGAGTGTGACCGTTGGATTGTGTTGATAGAAATGTCGCGTGTTAAACTTCTCTGGTACTGTGTCAGGAGGACCGAAGTTCACCATATCTAAGGCACCGGGGGCAATAACTTGGGGCAAACCTGCTTGTCCTGCGGCTTCCAACCGTTCAGGTCCAGCACTGAGGATTCCACCTACTAATTCGTCTGCAAGTTCTGTCGTTGTTACATCAAGCACGCCTGCAAGGAATCCACCTTTAACGAGGTCTTCCATAGCACGTCCACCTGTGCCTGTTGCATGAAAAACGAGTACTTCGTAGCCAGCGGCTTCAAGGATTTCACGCGCTTTTGTTACACACGGAGTCGTTACACCGAACATTGTCGCAGCGATTAAGGGTTTATCGTCTGTTGCCTCTGGTGCTTCTGCGGTTACCATTCCGACAATTGCACCAGCAGCATTGGCGAGAATCTGTCGTGACAAACGGTTTATGCCAGCGATATCAACCACAGAGTACATCATACTTATGTCTTTAGACTGTACATAAGGACTTGTATCGCCAGATGCCAGTGTGGAGACCATGATTTTCGGAACTCCTACAGGTAACGCCTGCATCGCTGTTGTTCCAATAGTAGTCCCCGCAGAACCTCCGAGCGAGATGATGCCATCAATTTCGCCTGCAGCATGTTTTTCAGCGATAAGTGTAGCTGCGCCTTGTGCCATCACTGCTACGCTGTTCCCTCGGTCACCTTCGTCCCGCAATGCCTTTAGCGACGAACCGCCTGCTTGTGCCACTTCATCAGCGGAAATATCAGGTGTCAATTGTGGTTCGCCCAAGATGCCAGTATTAATAACACATGTTGAAACACCACTTGATTCAATCTGTGATTTGATGAAGCCAAATTCTATACCCTTGGTGTCCATTGTTCCAACAATGCAAACTGTCTTTGCCATCGGCAGAATCCTCCGCTATGTTTGTTGAATTGTGTTGGCAATTATATGGTGAGGCATAAAATGTGTCAAGTTAATTGTTTCGATTCGTAGAATGTTCACAAGTGTTTAATACCTTACACAACGACTTGTGCTAATTGACTACATGTAATATATAAAATACTACTTTGTGTGCTTATGCATAGACAACATCTTTTAATGCCATCAACGAACGACCTAAACATTTATTCAAGAAAACACCGAGTGCAAAACCACTAAACTTGTTGCTTGTCCGTGTCAATAATCCCCAATGAGTTCGGGCACGTATCCGTAATATATTGAATTGGTCGCACAGTTGACTTATCGTTGTCTCAATCCGTCGTCTTATTTTTTAAGGCAGTTTACGAAACTTTGGTGGATATTGTGCTTTTTGGTTCGGACGCCGCGTCGGTAATAGACAGACATTGTAGGTTTTTAGCAATTGTGCTTCAAGTGCCTCGCAAATATATCCTTTGTCTCCAATGATAATAGGGTAAGTGCCACGCTCACAAAATAACGGAAGAACTTCTCTGTCATCTATGTCTGCTGAAGCGATGGCAAAATCAACAGGTAATCCATAGGAAGTCGTTATCACACTACACCGAAATCCTAAGAAAACGACTTGTGCCAGTTAATCATATTTATGTGACATTCTATTTTACTTATTTATAAGTTTAAAAATATTTCTTTACTTTAATTTAAAATACAACATATCGTCCCCGACAAATACCACAGGGTGTGTAAAGTTTTTGTCAATGATTATTTTTGAAAATTAACTTGACAAACCAATGTATTTACGTTAATATTATTATCACATAATTAAACAATATTCTCAATATGCGCAAAATTTCTAAAGAAAAACAGAAAAAAACAAAAAGCTGAAAATCACGTCCCAATCCTTGTCCTGATTGACTTCTGCACGTCCCAAGGACGTGCAAAACGTCCTAATTCAATGTGTAGATCGGGCAGAACAGAGCAAACTCAACGGACAATATGCTTTGTACGAAAACTTTACACACCCGCAGAGTCAGGGTTATTCAGTTTTGGTTTTTCTGGCATGTTTTATCACAAACGTTAATTTCTATAGGAGTATTGTAGGTCGGGTAGAGCGAAGCGAAACCCGACCTACGATGTAAACTCTCTGTAACACTCATCAACTGATAATTCTTAAAACTAAATAGTCCTACCGAAGAGTTACAACCTCTTGACAAATCTATGTAAATTAGGTAAACTAAAAAAGATGTTTCAGAATGCATCCGAAATTCTCACTCTAATTGTTTCTGCGATTGTGCAGTGGCTTTTTTATAGAAAACGTTTGCCGAAGGACTTCGCCCCAGAACGCATTCTCGTAGTTAAACTTGACCACATCGGAGATGTCCTATTAGCAACACCAATATTTTCTAATCTACGTCTCGCTTATCCAAACACCGAACTGCACGCGCTTACTGGAGCATGGGGTCGTGTTATTTTGGAAAACCATCCTGACGTAAACAAGGTGTTAGAATACAATTCACCAGCATTCTCCCGATCTGAACAATCAACATCCTTTAAAAATGCACTTCAACTCTATCAAGAGTTACGTAGTCAAAAATACGATCTGTTAATAGAACTGCGTGGTGATTGGCGTATCATCTGGTTTTCACTCTTGCACCTTACGCCAAGACGTGTCAACCGCGCATCTCTACAGATCGCGAACAAGTTAGGTTTCTCACAATTCAGTGGAACACACGAAACCATCCGAAATCTTGACGTACTAAAACGAGCTGGCATTCCAACACCAATACAAACTACCATTTTCTCAGTAACAAAAGAAAATGAAAAATGGACATCTAATTTTCTTGAAACGCATCAAATTCACAGAGAAACGCCTCTCATTGCTATCCATTCGGGTTCTCCAATTGCATTAAAAAGATGGAATCCTGAGCGTTATGCTGAATTAGCTGATTGGCTAATCGCACAAAAACGTGCGCAAATCTTGTTTGTTGGCGTGAAAGATGAGATCCCGATAATAAACCAAATTCAAAACTTGATGCAAGGAAATGCATTTAACATCGCAGGAAAAACAAGCATAGCGCAGTTAGCATCAATTTTACATATATGTAATGTGTTTATAGGAAATGATAGTGGACCGATGCATCTCGCTGCAGCTGTGGGCACTCAGACAATTGGACTCTACGGCCCCAGCGATCCAAAACGATTCGGACCTGTCGGTGACAAATGTCAAACTATTCAAAAAAAACTTGATTGCCCACCCTGCTTAGGTCCCACTTGCCGATTAGAGGCAGAAGGATGTATGTCTAAAATCCAAGTTGCTGATGTGATTCAAACTCTTGAAAATTCTGGATATTTGCTGGGAATATAAAGAATTTACCAAAGCACCTATAGTGAAACGCAACGAACTTGCCAAAATGAAATATTTTATTACAGTCGCAATTTTATTTGACAATTTTTTGTAGATTTGCTATCTTGTTAATTAAGAAACGCGAAATTTTCAATAATTACATTAAACAATTAACAAAAGACGCAGCAAACTTATTGCCTAACTTAATGATACGCTACAGTTCTTATTTGAAAAACCACATTTGTGAAAATTCACTACTGATTCGGCAAATATCTTATTAAACCGAAGAACAAGCTGCCCCATTTTGTGCAGCTCAGAATCTAATTGCACTTTTTCGTGCAGCATTTACGCTTTACAGTATAGGATTTGCCCATATACCACATACTTTTAATGGCATATAAATTGCATAGAGTTGTAACAGGTTTAGTCTTATAATTTTTAAGTTGTATCAAAAACCAATTTCGTTATATTTTTTATGAGGTGAAAATAATGAGCGCTAAAAGAACATCGGGTGCCTTAATGACTTCGATTCTGCTCCACTTAGTTTTAGTTGCTATCGCGGGACTCTATTTTGTCACGCAAACACAAACATTTAAAGACTTAGTTGGAATAGAAACGTTTGATCCACCGGATCCACCGAAGCCGAAGGTACGGAAACCTATTGTCAAACAGATTATGAAACCGATTGTCCCGGTAGAAAATACGGTTGTCGTTGAACAGGTTCAAGTTCAACCCCGTTTAACAACCGCTTTCGCGCCGAAGACAACTCAAAATATCCAACAAACGGTATTGGAATTTTCTAACCAAGCCGTCAAGATAGATGCACCGATTAATCCAAATGTACCAAAAGTAGTTCGACCAGATGCTCCAGTCCCAGAGGTGGTTACTCACACTGATCTGCCTGTATCAGATGCACCGAGTGCTTTAGCATTTGCTGGTCCCGCAGCAAGCGCACCTTCCGCAGGTCCTACTAACATTGCACGCGGTGTCGCAGGAAGTCCAGTTCAGGTGAAAGTAACATTTCAACGTCCACCAGGTTTAGCGATGGTTGAAAACGTCGGTGTCGTTCGCGACGCACTTGGTGATGTCGCTGAAAGTATCACCCTCGGTAATGTTGAAGTTCCGCCATTGCCCAAAGGTGAACCGGGCGGACGCGTTATCGGTAAAGGTCGTGATATTCGTGGTGTCCTCCGGTTTACACGAATCCGCCACACCCTTTCTGACTGGTGGGCTGATTCCTCTTCGCTGAATGCTCTCACCAAATGGCTCAACGAGAAAACCAAAATCAAAACGGACATGAACGTTGAAGGAGGATCATTAAAGCTGACAGATTCAAATCTATTTAAAACACCACTCGCTTTTATGACAGGACACGATCCGCAAATGACACGGTCGCGTAACCTGCTCGGCAAACAGTATGGTGGTGGTAAAATGGATAGTCGGTTCAATGAGGCTGAGTCTGCCGGACTACGTAAATACCTCGTTGAAAGAGGCGGATTCCTCGTCTTTGACGACTGCGGCGTAAACGCCCCTGCACAAGCAATGGTCCGTTTGTTTCTGGGACAAATGCGTAATATCATGCCTGAATACCAAATTGAACGGATTGAAAACACTCACGAGATTTACGACAATTTCTATGAGATGGGTGGACCACCTGTCGGATTTGACATCTTCTGGTGGGGCACACGTCCTCCGAAACGGAATTATCTGGAAGGATTCTCTGTTGATGAAAAATTGTCTGTTATTGTCGTGAGGCGTGATTATATGTGCGCAATGGAAGCTGTTAGTCTTCCAACACGGAGTGTACACTATTCGCCTGGTGTCTATCGTTTTATGACGAACGTTGTTGTATACGCATTAACACATGGTAATATTTCCGATTACAAAGGCTATGTGCCTGAAGACACTTTAGCGAAGAAAGAACTTCCAACACGTGCACCTGAAGCAGCAAAAATTGGAGCAACTGAATAACAAACTATTTTAGAATTATTCAATTGCTACCTCTTGCTATTAGATCTCCCGATGAAAACTTTTTAAGTTGTCGTCGGGAGATTCTTTGTTAATAATGTGAGTTCAATATAAGAATTTAGCATTCTTGTAGGTCAGTTATTGTAGGAATATATGAAAATTTCAGAGTAACTCTGAAATTGCGGTTTTTCAAAAACGCTGAAAACCCTTATTAGCACTGGATTTATCAACATTTTCCGCACCTGTTCTGAAATTTGACTCTGAAAAATCAACGTATGTGTAAGTAAATATATGTTTGTACAGGGTTATTCAGTTTTCGATTTTTCTGCGTGTTTTATTACATTCGTTAATAGTTTTTAATCGCATTGTAGGTCGGGTAGAGCGCAGCGACACCCGACAATCTTAGTGTGACAGTGCGATCCTGTCGGGTTTCGCTGCGCTCTACCCGCAGCATGCCAAAAGCGCATGCTGCGTTGATTTGGACTACAATATATACTCTCAGTAAAATCTATTAACCGATAATTCTTAAAACTAAATAAC
>JAPPMR010000411.1 GCA_028818995.1 Candidatus Poribacteria bacterium
CTCTCCACCCTCTACTATACTATCAAAGAACCTTGTTGGAGGAAGTTGTCGAGTATCTCCTATCACTACTGCTTGCTTTGCACGTAACAACGCACCCAAAGCATCTTCCGGACGTATTTGACTTGCCTCGTCAAATACTATTACATCAAATTGCATCATTTTGGGATCACAGAATTGAGCAACTGACAGTGGACTCATCATAAAACAAGGTTTAATTTTTTGAACTAATCCACCTGTTACGGACAATAGTTTTCGTATTGATAGGTGTCCTCTTTTTTTATTCAATTGTCCTTGCAGAATACCCATTTCAGATGCTGAAGATGCTCCTCCAAAGAAATTAGGTTTTTTCTTTTGGAGTTCACTAACCAAACGGTGTTGGTTTAACTTTATACAACTGGAATCAAGACGTTTAAATTCTGTAATCTTATTATCATGTTCTTCTCCAATAAAATCACCTAAGATGGAGGAAGAAAGAAAAATATCTTCAAGTAGTGACTCTGATAGATTTGCTTCAAAACATGGGATAAGATCGTTTGGCTTCAATTCATCAAGGTAAGCAAGTAATGGTTCAGCAATAGTTTCACGACAAGACTGTTTTCGTGAAGAAAATTGTCCCCAAGTTCGAAGTTGTGATTTTTCTTTTATCCATAAATCAATGCGATTTCGATAGTCATCAAAAAACACTTTATCTTCTTCAATGCCAAATAAGAGGTTGCCATTTGTGCCGAGGGATTTAAAAAGCAATTCTCTTTTTAATTTAAAACTTTTTACAGCGGAATCCAAGTCATTCTTTATAGAATTTAGAGTTGTATCAATTCTTCGTTTACTGATTATATCTACAGTCTTATCCGTAAGTGTACCATCGCGAAGAAACCCTCGAAATTTAACTATCCATTCACCAAATTGTTTTAACTGTTCTGGTTGACTGTCTTCACCATCCCACTGACTACCAAATAAGTAAGGACCTGTCTCTGTTGCTGCCATGATCCATTCCATTTGTTCTCTCATGATGATACATTCAGATAATTCTTTTAGATCTGCACGAACTTTGACAGGATCTTTAGGCATAGATGACCGATAATAACTACGAATAGGTTTTAACACTTTCCAATTGTATTTCCAGTTAAACATTTTCTTCCATTTCGGCAAATATGAGTAATCTTCATATTCATCAGCAAGTTTCATGATGAAATCTGTATCCAATTTGAGTTGAGGGTCAGTTTCTAGTGCCCATCTCTGAAATTTTTCCTTAGCCTGTGAAATAATTTCAACCTGCCGTATTAAGTCTCTTGCTTCGTCGTTAAAGGAATCCCATTTTGGGTTTAATAAAACTGATGCGTCCACAGGAAATGCATTTTCGACAATATCCGCAGCAGTTAGATGTCTTTTCAAATGATCTAAACTTTTTGGAATGCTTACTCCAAGTGTATTTTCAAAATCAGAAAGAACTGTGAGTAAATTTTCTAATGAGTCTGTAAAATCGGTAATTCTTTGAAATATTTCTTCCTCATATTGGACAGAGGTTATTCCTATAGCACACCCTCTCCAAGGATGAGCAGATATAGGTGTTACACTCGGCATAATAGTTGCTAAATTTTCTAATTTTTGAATTGCAGTATTCCATGCAGTTAAATCACCTAAACTTGGATTAGAGAACCGTACACGCGGCATATTTAACTTGTTACTCTTAAAATAATTCATCGCTTTTTCACGGATAGCTAACAACATGAATGGGGATTTCTTTGTATTAGCGATTGGAGTGTGTAATGTCTTGACATACTCGTTGAGATCGCATTTCAGATAATCCAATTGTGAATACATCTCTGTTTCTCCAACATAGTTTTTCAACTGTGAGGAGATTGACCTTTGTAATTCTTGTAATACCTCCTTTTTATTAGACTTATGACTGTGCAATTCTAAGCAGAAATCTCCCAAACCCACCTTATCAAGTCGACTTTTCACAACTTCAAGAGCCGCCATCTTTTCACTCACAAAAAGAACTTTTTTCCCATCTGCAAGTAACTCAGCGATTAGGTTAGTTATTGTTTGTGATTTACCAGTACCCGGAGGCCCTTCAACAACCAAATTCTTCCCTGTTTTTACTTCTTCAATTACCGCAATTTGAGAAGAATCAGCATCCATAACGTGATATACGTTTTTACTCGGTAACTCCAAATCCACATCTTCAACTTTGAAATCTTCCATAGGCACTTCATTTTCTTTTCCACTAAGAACTAATTCAAGTAAAGGATGATTGATATCCCACTCCTGAGGTTCCAGATCTTTGTACATAACAAATTTTGTGAAACTGAACATATCAAGAAAAATATCATATACAACTTCCCAATTATTTTTCCTCGAAATTGCATTTATTACATTTTGAAAATAATTATCTATTTCACCTTTTTCTTCAAAAGGTTCAGGAGTTGGTAGTGAAACCCCTTGTTCAGATAATTTTGCCTCAAGTGAAAGATTCGGCATTAGGTCAGAGCCATTCCAACTAAGTTTATATTTGGTTCGGTCTTTTTGGCGTTCAAGCTCAACAGGAATTAAAATCAAAGGGGCTTTATTTATTTTTTCAGTGTTTTCTCCATCATGCCATTTTAGGAATCCTAAAGCAAGATATAGCACAGAATAACCATGTTCTTCAAATACGGACCGTGATTGTTGATTAATGTAATAAAGTCGTTTCTGAAGTTCATCTTGAGAAAGAGTTGTTTGTAAGAAACGATCAGTGTGACTTTTATTGAATTTAGTTTCTTGATAAGTCTGCTCTAACAATTTCTGTTTATTTTTTCCCTTGTATTGATAAGCATTATTTTTTTCAGATTGGGGAAAAGTCTTATTTTCATTCTGTTGGACATCTCGTAACCATGGTAGTAAATCACTATCATCAGTCTTAATTAACGGGGTATTTTCGAAATTCTTATTATTATTATTAGTTGGTGTAATTCCTTGTATAGAAATCGCTAATAATTCAGGATGTGTGACAGCATATTTCAAGATTCTTAGTAGATTCTCGCGTACTTGGAATAAATCTGTGCTTATAGTATCTCTGAATTGTTCATTCGAGGATTCTATAATTTCTTCCACCTGCTCCGCATGAGCTTTAAAATCCATTAACCTCTCTTTTAATACGAGGATCTCAAAAATTTCTCTTGGGATTTCATCAACTATTTTTATTGATCGCCGATTTGATGGTCGGAAATTCAGAAGACGGTTTCGTAAGGTTAAATCAAGTAGACGTTCTCGAGCTAGTTCTAATTGGTTGTTTATCTGCATATGTATATATTGGTTCGGTTTACCAAAACTTGCATGGTATTTCTGTTAATTCAATTGCAAATTATAGAGTTTATCGCTCAAAATTTAGACATACTATTATTCTAGAATAGAAAGGTAAGACAGTAACAGAAGGGACTTCTGAACATTTGGGACTTTACCGATGAAGTTCAATAGTTATAAATAATGTCTGTGTTTATGAAAAGTTCCAGAGAATGACATTTTGGTCCTCACTCCCACTTGCCAGAGTACTACTGTCAGGGCTGTATGTTAAACAAGTTATAGCACCATTATGACCGCTAATTGTTTGAAGATATTCACCCGACATAGGATTCCATAAACAAATTGTTTCATCACCGCTTCCACTCGCGAGTATTCCACCGTCAGGTCGAAAGACTATACTTTTAACTTCATCGGTATGTCCGGCAAGAGTTTTCGTAAGTTTACCTGAAGGTAAATCCCACAAATGAATGTCGGCATCATCCTCGCTTGCACTTGCCAAGGTCATACTATCAGGACTAAATGCAAAACTAATTACCTCATCTGAATGACCAGATAGTGTTTTTGTTAGCTTTCCGGTGCTTGTATCCCACAAAAATATATCCGCATCATCATTAATCGCACTCGCTAGCAGGCTCCCATCTGGACTAAATGCAATAAGATTGAACCAATAATCCTCTTGTTCGACAAGTTTTTTACTAAGTTTCCCCGTTGTAGCGTTCCACAGGCAGATGGTTTCGTCCCAACTTGCACTTGCCAATGCACTGCCATCAGGACTAAAGTCTAAACTTCTGATATCGTTGTTATGTCCTTTTAAGGTTATATGACGATCACCCGTAGATGCATCCCACAAGCGGATGGTTTTATGACTGTCACTCGCGCTTGCCAAGGTTCGTCCATCCGGACTGAACACAAGACTAGTGACGTTTCCTGTATGTCCAGTGAGAGTCTTGCAACACTCGCCTATTGTATTCCATAAACGGATAGTGCGGTCCCAACTTCCACTTGCCAGAGTCTTGCTGTCAGGACTGAATGCTATGCTTGATACAAACGACGTATGTCCTTCAAGGGTTATGCGGGAAATATTGTTAACACTTGTTGTTTTCATAGGAAAGTTTCCTTTTTATTTTAATTTCAATTAATGATTATACAAATTTTTAAAAAGATATCAATAAAAACATCTTTGCAAACCTGATTAAATCTGTCTTTGATGACAGTTCCCTTGTCTTATTTTACCAATCCCCTCTCCGATCATCCCATAGATGTGCTTTGACGACTTCCTCATTTAGTTCCGTACCCCACCCCGGACGTGTTGGGATTTTCATATAACCATCTACAATCTCTGGCGGACGTGTCGTCAAATCATCTTTCCACGGCACATCATCTATATCTACTTCCATAATGCGAACATTCGGTAGCACAGCACAGAGACTCGCGCTAATATAAGTGGCGAGATGGCTATAATAGTTGTGCGGTGCGACATTGAATTGGTAAACATCCGCCAAATCACCGATCTTTTTAGACTGTGCAAAGCCGTTCCACGGTACATCTATCATAAAAACATCTGCAGCCCGTGCTTCAAAATAGGGCAGATATTCGCGCATATAATATAGATTCTCACCCGTGCATATCTTTGTTGTCGTGGAATCCTTGATTTGACGAATTGCTTCGTGGTCATACATATCAATCTCTAACCAGAGCAAATCATAAGGTTCCAACATCTTTGCAATACGCATACATGCTTCTGGTTTAAAGTTGAAATTCAGGTCAAGGTTGAGACCGACATCAGGACCAATTGCATCTCTAAAAGTGCCGATGAGTGTTTCAATATGTCTCAGAAGCTCAGGCGTTACATTTCCATCGGTAGAGCCAAGTCCGCCACCAAAGCCGCTAAAATAGACCGAGGCAGGCTCTCCCGGAATAACGATATTAGTTTTAAGTGCTGTGAAACCTTTTTCAACGACTTCGCGTCCTAATGCTGCGATGTCCTCCACTGTTCTTAATGGCGGCACCCCTATCAGTTCAAAGTTCCGTGCACGAGATGACCCACAGTGCGACCAGTAGACGCGCACATCTTCACGAGTCGGACCACCAAAGAGTTCTACTACAGATATATCCAAAGCCTTTGCTTTGATGTCAACAAGCGCGCATTCAATGCCAGCGATCGCTTTCGCAGCAATGCCACCCGGGCTCTGCCGTGAGCCGCGGATCATATCCCAAAATCGCATTTCATAGGGACGTGGATCGCGTCCAATCAGTAGAGGTGTCAAGTCTTTAATAGTTCCCGCAACACCGTTTGGGTTTCTGCCATCGCTACATTCACCGTAACCTGTCACACCCTCATCAGTTTCCACCTTGACAAAAATCCAAGGTCGCCATCCACCATCCACAATAAAGGTCTCAATGTTTGTAATCTCCATAAGCTCCTCGGAATTCGTTTTCGATTAAAGGTTTACGATCTCGCCTCGCTGATCAGATTCAAGCAACGCATCACAAACACGCATCGTATTTACTGCCACATCTGCCCACTCTGGCTCAAGGTTTTTAGACTGCACTATTGCCGAAAATCGCTCAATCATATTGACTTCTTGTATGCAAGCACCCGTTTCGTGCTTTTCATTTTCTGAACCATGTATCCAAAAACGAGCGGATTCTTCCGATGTTGGCACAGTGAAATCATCACAAACTAAAGATGCTTTCGTTCCAGCGACTTCAAACCACTTTCGAAGACTTGTATCAAACCCACAATCCATTGTTGCAATACGATCATCGTCAAACCAGAGAATACCGGCAAGGTTGAAATCCACACCGACTTTATAGCGCGCTGTTGCAAATACTTTTGTCGGCATCTCCTCAAATGCCCACAGAATAGCACGAACACAATAATAACCAAGATCACCAAGACTCCCACCAGCGAGTTCCGGTTTAGCCCGTATATTATCAGTTGGAATTGTATTCCAACTGAATGTAAAGGCAGCAGTGACTCGCCGAAGTTCTCCTAAATCTCCCAGTTTCTGCTTCATCATCGCTGTACGTTCATGATGCACCCACATGACCCCGTCCATCAGTTGCACGCCGTTTTGTCGGCAAGCATCTGCCATCATGGTTGCTTCATCAGAATCAGCGGCAAGTGGTTTTTCACAAAGGACGTGTTTGCCGCGTTCTGCTGCGCTGATTGTCCACTCAGCGTGCATTGAAGGGGGAAGCGGGATGTAAATGGCATCTAAGGATGAATCCGAGAGGAGGACATCGTAGTTGCCATAAGCAATTGGAACATTGTGTTTTTGTGCCCATGCAGTCGCACGTTCCTCAGTGCGACTTGCGATAGCAACCAATTCTGCATTCTCAGCGAGATTAATGGCTCGGGCGACCTTCGTGGCAATATTCGCTGTGCTGAGGATTCCCCATCGGACAAGGTTTTTAGATTCTGTTTTCATAAGTTTCCGTTTAATGTGAGACTTTTTTGCTTATCTTCTGTTTGCTATACTATACCGTATCATCGCAAAATGGTCAAGCGATAGGAATTGTGGGGTGTGTAAAGTTTTTGGTCTGAATACTCTTTTTCTCTTGTTGGAGGGATTTCA
>JAPPMR010000175.1 GCA_028818995.1 Candidatus Poribacteria bacterium
TTCAATTTAGTGAATAACGTTTGTGTATCTGATACACCTTTCGCCCCTCTGGGGCTTGCTCCTGGTGGGATCTACGTTTCCTATACACCTTTCGCCTCTCCGAGGCTATGGTCAATCACATCTCAGCGCCAGCGGTGCGGAAGGTATATAGAAAAGATATCGAACAACAACGAACCACCAGCGGTGCGAAAGGTATCTGGTATAAGATCGGATTTCCAAAGGTATCAAACAAGAAACATGTTCTTAAATTGACACTTATGGGTTTCGCTTGCGACACCCGACCTACGAAATAAACTATTAGTAACATCCATCAACTGATAATTCTTAAAACTAAATAACTTTGAAGTGGTAAGGGTAGTGCTTTGTCAACATATTATTGTAGGTCGCGATTCGGAGATCGCTCCTACTGAAATGTATCTTCATGTAGGAGGGAACTCCGATTCCCGACTGCATTTAAGAACCATCAATTAACACTTGACTAAGCAGTTGATTAGGATCGGTTAGTCAGATGTATTATTTAGGAAGATCGTTAAATGCGCCAGATGCAATAAGACTCTCAATGCCCCGTTCGTTCATCTTTGTTGAATCAAAACGATTACGGAAGTCTTGAATAGATGTAAATATACCGCTTTGATTTCTTTCCACAAGAAGTAAATCTATCACTTCATCACTCACGCCTTTGAGGGCAACAAACCCCAAACGGATATCGTTTCCATCTACCATAAAGTTCTTTTCACTCGCGTTGATATCAAGCGGTAACAGATTTATTTCTACATCCAAGAAATCAGCAAGTTTCTCACATTCAGTTTGGTAACGCTTGATCTTTTCCTTATCCGCTGCCTCTCCAGTCATCATCGCTGCCATAAATTCATGTGGATAGTGCGTTTTCAGATATGCCATACGGTAGGCTAATAGAGCATAAGCGACGGAGTGCGATTTGTTGAAAGCATATCTGCCAAGTTGTTCAAGGTGGTCGTATATCTCCTCTGCTTCTTTGGTGGAGACTCCCTTTTCAATTGCGCCATTGATGAATTTTGCACGCTGCTCTTTAAGCACATCTACTTTCCTTTTTCCCATTGCATCTCGGAGGATGTCTGCCTCACCAAGTGTATAGCCAGCTACATCGCATGCAATCTGCATTACCTGTTCCTGATAAATACAGACACCAAAAGTACTTTTGAGCGCATTTTCAAATGATGGGTGTGTATATTCTACCGATTGTACCCCGTTTTTTCGATCAATGAACTGCTGCATCATGCCGCTTTCAATAGGACCAGGACGATAGAGCGCAGGAATCGCTGAAAATTCTTCAAAGTTTTCCGCCTTGAGTTCGGTGACTACCTTAAACATACCACCAGACGTTTCTAATTGGAACAACCCTGCAATCAATCCTTCACTAATGAGTGAATATGTCTGTTTATCGTCAAATGGAATGTTTTCAAGTGTAATCTTGTGGTCGTGGTTCTCCCAAATCATATTGAGGCAATCTGCAACTTCTGAAAGACTCCGCACACCAAGCGTATCAAATTTAATGATGCCGACATCTTCAACGGTTTTTCCTTCAAACTGTGTTGCGACTTGTCCATGTCTATCTTTAAAAAGTGGGGCGTAATTGCTAAGAGGCCCGTCTGAAATGATAATAGCAGAAGCATGGCAGGAGACATGCCGTTTCATACCTTCTACTGCTTTACTAATTTCGATTAACTCTCTATTTTCGGGAAGTTCAGCAAGCGTCTGGAATTCAGGCACTTGTTCTAAAGTCTCGTCAAGCGTAACACCTGGGCGGCTTGGAATTAGTCTTGTCAACGTCTCTATCTTATCAAGAGGGATCTCAAGGGCACGTCCAACATCTTTGATAGCAGCTTTTGCCCCTAACGTAGCAAAGGTAGCAACTTTTCCGACAGAATCATGACCGTATTTTCTCACGAGATAATCAATCACATCGTCACGGGCATGATCAGCGAAATCTATATCAATGTCCGGCGGATTCATTCTATCAGGGTTTAAAAACCTTTCAAACAAACATCCATGATCCATTGGATTAAAATTGATTACACCAAGCGCATAAAGCACGAGGCTACTCGCAGCCGAACCGCGAGCAGAGAGTAAATATCCCTGTTGGTTCGCGTAGTTGACGTAATCCGCAACAATCAGAAAATAGTCAGCGTAACCGGTTTGTTGAATAATATCCAGTTCGTATTCCAATCGTCTTTTAATCGGTTCGGAAAGATCGCCTCCAATTTTTTGGCGCAAACCTTCGTAGCACTGTTCTTTCAGATAACTGTCTTGTGTATACCCTTCGGGAATCTCAAATATCGGCATCACGTTTTGGTCGTAATCCAGTTTCAGATTACACCGATTGGCAATTTCAACAGTATTGATAATCGCTTCAGGAGGATAATGTTTAAGTGCCTCCTGCATTTCGTCAACATTTTTAAAGTAAAAGTGATTGTTAAATCGTATCCGTTTAGGGTCGTTAACGGTCTTCTTTGTCTGAATACAGAGCAGGATGTCATGCATGCGATGGTCAGATTTTCGGAGGTAGTGACAATCGTTTGTTCCAACGATTGGGAGATTAAACTCATTTGCGAGTTCCACTATCACTGGATATGCTGCTAACTCCTTATCAACATAGTGGTTCTGCACCTCAACAAATAGATTATCCTCTCCCATAATGTCCTTCAACTGCAAGAGGTTTCGAACGGCTTTGTCTCTTTGATTAGTACAAATTAGTTTCGGCACTATTCCATTAATGCATCCTGTCAGTGCAATAATACCCGCGTGATATTCACGTAGCATTTCCATATTGATGCATGGTTTTCTATGGAAACCTTGTGTATATCCCAGCGATGTTAATTCTAAAAGATTGTGGTATCCTTCAACGTCTTCTGCAAGGAGCGTGAGATGGGACGGTGAATATCGGGAATTGGCATCTGACTTTTCCTTTTCCGTTTCGACATATACCTCACATCCGACAATGGGATTAACTCCGGCTGCTTTTGCAGTGTTGTAAAATTCCCATGCCCCGAACATGTTACCGTGGTCTGTAAGTGCAACGGAAGGCGAACTGTTCTCAATTGCCCACTGCACCATATCCGGAATCCGACAAGCACCGTCCAACAGACTATATTCACTGTGATTGTGTAGATGAACAAATTCTGAAGCGGTTGAAGACGAAATAACATTGCCTTGTTTGGTAGATGTGCCATGTTCGGTGTTAGAAATAGTAGCACTCTGTCCTTCTGGTGAATCAACCCCACTCGCAAGTAAAGTCACTAACACTTCATCGCTTAATTCCAACTCGTCTTTGTAGACCAATCCGAAGATAGGTTGAGAATTCTCACATGTTTCGACAATTACTGTCATGGCTTGATCCAATTCATGCATTGTGAAATTTGGCGGCGAGGTGATATTTACAATACACACACCATCACTTGCTATGCTGTTCTCTTCAAGTAAAGGTGAATAGACAGCGTTCTTTGCAGCTATCTCTGCACGATTTTCACCTGTTGCTTTTCCGGTACCAATCAAGATAGTACCTTGGTCGCGCAGCATACTTTGAATATCATCAAAGTCAATGTTTATTCCACCCGGTTCTGCAAGAATATCTGTTATCACTTTCATGCCTTGGATCAGAATTTCATCGCTTTGTTGAAACACTTCGTGTATCGGTAATGCTTGTTCTATCAATTCCAATATCCGTTGATTTGAGACTACAATGGTAGCATCCGGTTGAGGTTGCGTGCCGCTTTGCAGTGCTTGCACTCCGTATTCTGCTCGTTCTGATCGGTGTTCTCCTTCAGAATCAAACGGACGTGTTACAAAGCAAACTGTTAATGCCCCCTGTTCTCGTGCAAGTGACGCAATTAGAGGCGCAGCGGCAGTGCCTGTTCCGCCACCCATGCCAGCGATGATAATAACCATCTCGGCATCTGTAACAGTGGAACGGAGTTTATCCATGTTTTCCGCAGCCGCTCTTCTTCCCAGTTTTAGACTCCCGTCCGTGCTTTGTCCTTGAACGGTGTTGACGCCAATTTGCACTTGTGTTGCTTCGCTGCAAGTGTTAAGTGTTTCCTCGTCTGTATCCACAATGTAGAATTCAGTCTCTCTCCAACGATCATCAATTATTTGTTTAACTATATTGCAACCCGCTCCGCCGATACCGATGATCTTTAATTTATTTGGTAAACTCTGAGTCTTATCTTGTTCAAGAGTCATAGTTCCCCTCCTTATAGGTTCTACATCTACCTCAAATTCTTTGCGGAGAAGTTGTCGCACTTCGCTTAGCCTCGTCTTGACTGTGCCAATTGCTAAGTTGAGTTCATCTGCAATCTCTTTAATACTCCACAATTCAAGGTAGTAAAATATTGCTATAGAACGTACTTTCTGTGGTAGGTGATGGACTGCCTCTCTTGCATCTGCTCTGAGTCTTGCTTCATTAAAACGCTGCTCAGCTTCTCTATCAATCTGGAAAGCTAATTCTTCATAACTCAACATAATTTCGTTTTGCCGATGTAAGTTGGAAGCATAGTATCTATTGCAAGCGGTGAAAGCAATCCGCCGCAACCATCCACCAAAACTTTCTGCTTTTCGTAGACCGATGATGTTTTCCCAAACAGCCATCCAGATGTCCATAAGAATTTCTTCGGCATCCCGTCTTTGTCTCGAATTTTCGACTACGATGTTCCAAATTCGTGGACTATATCGGGATACCAATTCAGTGAATGCTGCTTCATCACGAGCTTGAACAAGTCGAACCAGTTCTGCATCTGTTAAGTTGTTTGGGTTGACAAAATTGTAGTTCATAAACAGAACTCCCAATTAGATTTCGGTTATAAAGAGGGGAATATTTTGAGAAACGGTTTAAAAAAAATGCGAAAAAAGTTTTGACACCGTTTTCTATACACCTTTCGCCCCGCTGGGGCTTTGTCTATGGGTGTATGATGCTGCTATACACCTTTCGCCCCGCTGGGGCTTTATAAATGAGTGTTCCGATTGTCCTTTCTCTTGGACAACCTCAAAATGTTGGGTTTCACCTGCGGTTTGAACCCAACCTACGAGAACATGTATCACTAAATTGACACTTAGGGTCCATTATTATGTCGTTCCATAGGCGTCAATTTAAGGATTTTAATTCTACTTTTTGGATATGTATAGCCTCTTTGAGGCGGTATGTTTATAGCAAACGGCGTCAGTCCTTCTTGAGCTCCGTAGGAGCGGTATGTGTATCCAATTGCGTTTCTATAACATATCGTTCCTACGGAACTCAAGAGAAGGTTAACATTTTTTCTATAAACATATCGTTCCTACGGAACTCTATATTCCCAATCGGGCTTACAAAGCCCTCCCACAAGAGAAAATTCAGCAATTTTTCTTAAGTTGACAGATCGGTTTTCACTGTGTTCTGCCCAACCTACACTGAATTCCCAGTATCTGTTAGTGCTTTTGTATCCTGCGGTTTGATATTTTCAATTTTTTCGTTTTGTTTGAGTAGATTGTGGGTTGCGATTGTTTTGAGGATATTGTGTGCGAGTCGGACATTTGTGGTAGCGTCTTTCTTGTCACTTACTTCAAAGATCTGCTGTTTGATATATCCGTAGAGCGTTTCGAGTTCTATTGTGACGATGTCATCGTTTTTTAGGTTTTCATTTCGGTAACGTCCAAGGTATTCATTACGAGTTTGGTTGAATAGTTCGCGATATTTTTGTGGAAATTGAGGATTCTTTATGTTGTACCTTCGTAGTTGATTTGAGATTTCTATTCTGACATCTCGTTCGTGTGTATCAACTTGATTCTGATATGCAGCGAGGTGTTGCGTATGCAATTTGTTCCGTTTTTGTTCGATTAGCTGCGCATACTCAATCTCAATCTGTTCTTGGAGTTTGGGGAAGTCTTGGTTGAATTTGTTATCAGATTCGTTGCCGTATAGGTAATCGTATTTCTCTTTTAGTTCATCAAAGGAGATTGCAAAGTACTCATCTTTGTCAAGTTGATCTTCTATGCTTTGATCGTTCTCATGCTGTTCCTGATTTTCATGAAGCATTGGGAGTTGTTGCATAGGAGGTGGTTGCGGTAGGTCATCAGCAAATTCTGTAAGAAATGCGTCTGTGACTTCTGTTCGTGTCATGAATTGTGCGAAACATTTGACGGCAAATTGTCTGTGTTTTTCTTCTAATTTCATTGGGATCACCTTCATTAAATCATACCGTACGGTATGAAATTTCATACCACGGTATGATTTTGAAATTCGCCCTAAACCCAGTCTATGTAAGGATTTATGGCAGTTTTCTCAAAATAGAATTAATTTTTAATATTTTAAGTTGTATTGCGGTACTACCTTTTTGCTTAAATAGTATATTTTTTGTCTTAAGAAGTGTTGTGTAGCTGTTTTTGCATCTGGTTAGTTTTTTGCGTTTTTCAGGGGAGTCTGGTTCCAGTAGTATTCTCTGAAATGATTCGTCAAGTAATTTCAACATGTCGCGGTACATGTTGCGTTCCATAGAATTAAAATGGTTGTTTATGTGTTTGCTGGATCGTTTTCGTTTTTTCATACTGATATTTTAACAGATTATGGGTGGTGATGAGAAGTTTCTGCGGTGTTTGGAACAATAGATATCCAATATATTTCCAATAAGTTTGCAGAATATAGTTTTCAGTTGTCGGTTTTCAGTTTTCAGTTGGTAGGTGGGTCAGTATTTGTCTGAACAAGGATATGCCAAATCAAGAAATCAACGCCAAATGCTCCTTTGGCATTTGGCGGAGACGATGTGTTTATAGCAGCACCGACGACTGTAGGGACGATATGTTTCAAAACACATCAAGAATAAATATGCCGTTCCTACGGAACTCAA
>JAPPMR010000607.1 GCA_028818995.1 Candidatus Poribacteria bacterium
ACCTTTGACACACTTCTCAACCCAGTCGTTATCATAGAGGTGCTTTCACCCTCTACCGAGGTTTACGACAAAGGTGAAAAATTTGAATACTATCAACAAATAGCATCCTTAAAAGAATATATCCTTGTTTCACAAGACAAAGTCCACGTTGAACATTACCAGTTTCAAGATACGGAGTGGAAGTTGAATACATTTCACACGCTTCAAGACTCACTAACACTTCCTTCCATTGGATGCCAGCTGCCTTTGCGCGACATCTATACACGTGTAAATTTGGATTGACATCTCTATATACCATCGGTTATTACCTGAGAAGGACACTAATCATGGATTGGGTATTTAACACATTCTCAGAATACCTTGAAAACGATTTCAAAAAGCGAATTGGAAATCCAAATCCCACTGTAGCAGACTTGTGGGATGCTTTTCAAATGCTTTTCCCTGCGACTTCCGCCCAACTGTTAGTGCAGGAACCTGTGGGAAACACCGTCCGATTTAAACCACTCGCTTTCTACTATGCCGACGAAATGGGCCCGTTGATTGATGCACCTTTAGATTACCTGAAACAAAATTTTGGCGGCGGTAAGTTTAAAATCAACTTCTATCACGGCATGCAGTTCATAGCAACAATAAATTTCAAACCAGAAGGTCCGGAGATATGGCGAGATTTACCAGAAATGGAGGCAATAGGTCCATCATGAATCAACAACAGGAGTATGGGGAATGCCCTAAGTGCGGCAAAGGGAACGTCCAGCAGTTAGATGCGAATTCATGGTTCTGCTTGGATTGTGATTGGGATACTCTTAAAACGATTGGCACAGAAAATGACGAATTACTTGCGTCCTTACGTCACGGTGATATCCACTCTCGACGCATTGCAGCACAATCATTGATCAATATCGGTGATGTGGAACGACACCTTGCCACCCCTTCAGATACCGAAGCACTGCTTGCTGCACTTGATGATGAGGACGCTGATGTTCGTTACTTTGTAGCAGTAGCCCTCGGCAAATTAGAGGCAAAACTTTGCCTTAATAAACTTAAACAACTCGCCCAAAACGATACCTCTGCACTTGTGCGGGAAGGGGCACAAACAGCAGTAGAACAGATAGAATCGCTTACGGATAAAGGAGACCGATAGATGGAAAGAGTTAAAATCGGTTATATTGGATGTGGATTCATGGCACAGAAGGTGCATATTCCGAATTTTGCAAGTATTCCTGAATGCGAAATTGTCGGACTCGCAGAAGTGCGTACTGAACTCGGCAAAAAAGTCCAACAACGATTCGGTATTCCGCATCTCTATCGAGACCATACTGAACTTGCCCAAAACACCGATATTGAAGCGGTGGCAGTATCCGCCGATTTTGCTTTACAAGGTGAGATTGCTAAAGACCTTCTGCGCGCTGGAAAACACGTTTTTATGGAAAAACCGATGGCAGTTTCAGTTGAACAAGCCCAAGTAATCGTAGATGCCTCAAAGGAATCAGGCAAAAAATTGATGGTAGGCTACATGAAACGCTATGATGCTGGCAACGAGATTGTTAAGGAGAAAATCACACAATTCCGTGAAACTGATGAAATGGGACGTTTAACTTATGCCCGCAATCACGCCTTTGGCGGCGATTGGGTATGTAATCTTGATACACCCATGGACGGCACAGATGAGCCGAAACCGAGCGCACCGCAGAAATTCCCTGAATGGCTCCCAGAAAAATGGTGGGGTGGATACATTGGATACCTTCAGCAGTATACACACAACATCAATCTAATGCGTTGGTTTCTTGATGCTGGTGATAACGTCACCGTGAAAGCCGTTGATTTGAATGAAAACGGGTATACAGGCGTTGTAATTTTTGATATGAATGGCACGCGCGTGACACTGGAAACTGGTCATGTTTCCCACTACCGTTGGGATGAGCATTCACAAATTTATTTTCAGCACGGTTGGATTCATACATGGGCACCGCCGCTGTTGCTGAAGAACACACCTGCAGAGGTTGAGATTTACCGTGCTGGAGAAGAGCAGGAGATAATACGACCAATTCCGAGACCTTCTTGGACCTGGGCATATCACAGAGAAGCAGAATATTTTATCAAAAACCTACGCAATCCTGAACCGTTCCGTTCCTCTGCTGAAGACACATTAACGGATGTAAGATTGTTTGAGGACATCTATCGTATCTTTATCGCTCAGCAACAGAGCTAAATATACCTAAAAACCTTGCAATTTGGCATTGCAGTAGATATACTATACCTAATTGTGTTCAGATAAATTACAGTGAAATGCGCTTTGGAGGCGTTCCTATAATGAAACTCAAATTATTGCTATGCCTATTCCTTATTGTGATTATATCACCGACAGCAATGACTCAAAACGATTCTGCAGATCAGGAAACACGCCTTACCCGCATTGAAGTAACTTTGGAGCAAATGGACCAACGCATTAGCAGATTAGAAAGCGATGTAAAAAGAATAGACGGTCGTTTAGATACTCTCATCATGTGGGTTGTTGGTTTGCTCGCTGCGACCTTTATCTCTATCTTCGTTTTAATCCTTCAGATTAAAACACAACTTAGTGAGATGAATGTGAAATTCGAGACACAACTCATTGAGATGAACGCGAAATTCGAAACACAGCTCATTGAGATGAACGCGAAATTCGGGCTACTACAAAAGGATGTAAGCACTTTAAACGAAAGAGTAAATGGACTTGACGAGCGAGTTGATGGGATTGAACGTAGAATTGGTGCGCAACTCAACCAAATTCAGAAGGCACTTGCAAAACAATTAGGCATGGAGCTTGACGATGAACCGCTAACCTAAATAGTACTTAACAGATACACATTTGTAAATTCTATTCCACTCAATTATTTTCGCAATAAAATTTCTGTATTATTGATATTAATTGCCGGTTCGTAATTCCTTTCTAAATATTCTGCAATAAGCGGATGGCGTTCCTCAACTGGAATTCCGTCTACCCTATCAAACCAACCCCCCGTTTTAAAAATAACCAAACGCGTCTGATCCCTTTCAAGTGCTGATATAACCTCACGCTGCATGCCGGGCGTTGCGGCATACGACACCATGTGAAATCGGGTCACACTTGGTCGGTTTGCAAAGAAGAAATAGGCTCCCTGACTGGTAAAATCAAATATCTTTTCATTCGGGGCAGTGTTTTCCTGAATGTAAGCCACCACCTTCTGAATCTGTTCAACCTGATCGTCTGGAATATCTACGTTTCCTGCGCGTTCCAATTCTTCAGTTACGGTGTTTTGTTTAAATTGATTAGCATGCATCCGTTCCCACTTGTTCTTAAGACCATTTAAAGGATTATGTACTTCACCGACATACCAGACAAACATTGCAATAGGAATGAGTATCCATACTGCTTTCAACGCACGCTGCCAGCGCGCTTTAGCTGTCAGCAAAGAGAGACGCGCGCGGAAACCTTCGCCAGATCCTCCACCAAAAAGGTTGTTGAACACTCCTGATATACCTCTATCTATCGGAAACAGGCAAAGAAGCCATAAGAAAGTAGCACCGAAATTCAAATGTCCACCATCTGACCTACCAAGAGCAGTTCGGAAAAACGCTATCCCACCGAGTAACAGAAGCAGAAGTTTTAATGCGTCTTCTGCAGAAATATTAGTTCTGCATAGTCGGCGATAGGTAAGATATGCCGCCGTAACCATAAAGACACAAATTGGAAGATACCATCGAAATCCGTTACTAAGGATAAACGCCTGCCATCCATTTTCTGATATGATAGCAAGCGTGGCAGATAAGGAGGGAAATTTGAGTCCCCATATGGCAAGCTGATATTTGCACTGAATATACGAATTCCAGATAGCATCGTCCAACGCACCGTGTGACAGAAAATAGATAGCCACTGGAAGAAAACCCAACAAAAGTCCACAGCAATAACCTGTTAACGGTAAAGGTCGGAGGTGTAGTTGAAGCCTGCGTTGCAAGCTGTAAATCACCAAAAATAGACCGATAGCGCCAAGGGTATACAAACCAACTTCAGTGCTGTACCAAAACGCTAAACTCGTAAAAAAACCTGCCAGAATTAGTTTCCAACCAAACCTAAGTAGAAATAATATCCAAGTCGGTTTTTTAGACAAATTCCGTTGCCAAGGAAGAAAAAGTCCTTTCTCACGATGGTATGTTAGATAATTGGCAATACAAGCAAAACTGAGTAAACCAAAACTGTGTCTTGCTGATACAGAAAAATTATCTCCAGAAGCGATTAGGAAACATAGGAAGGCAGTTAAGAATCGCCCCCGAAATACTTGCAAGCCGAGCAGATATAGTGCAATATATCCGAGCGGTCCCAACACACGCTCCATAGAACGTACACCCATCAGTGTTGGTTCAAAGATTTTACTACCGAACCATGCCAAATAAGCATTTTGAAAAAGCCCATGTTGCACATATACATCGCGGAATACGACACCACCATGAAGCATCTCATTAAGCGGTGCCAATCGTTCACCTTCATGGAACATATCAATACCACCATTGATATTCCCATTATACACAAGCAAGTAAATAAAAATAGGGAGAAGAATGTATTCACAGCCACGGAACAAAACACGCATATTTCTTGGGATTGCAAAGATCTTACCAGTTTGAAGGGTGAGAGGTTCTGATGAAACAGCATCGTCTTTTCCTTCAATGGGCTGAAACCTGAGACCGAATAGAACCAATTTAAATAAGATCATTAATCCAATTGGTAGCGTTAATCCTAAAAACCCAGCATGATTAAAATTAAAAACCTGTAGCCAACTTAGCCACAATGGGGTTGAAGCAAGCGCGTTCAGTTTTAGCACGCGGTCTATCGGTTGATTTGTTGCTTGGGCAGCCCATTGTGAGTAAGTATGCCACGCGAACCAATAAACCCAAATAGTGGCAGGAATTCCTACAAGCGCAAGTAGATAGTAGAAAAATTCTTGCTGTTTGGGATATTGATCAACACCTATGCGACCAACAATACCTGAAGTGTCGTGAAACTCAAATACAAGATAGTTCTGAAGTGCTGTGCCTAATCCGATAGCAAGCGAGAATGCTGAAATCGCAATAAGACACACGTAAGGGCGGAGATGAATACTGTAACTTACATTGAAGTCTGGTAGTAATCTTTGGAGGGAACGGAACAAACCTGTTTGCGGGGAGTGCATCAATTTCTCTTTTTGGTATCACAGAAGTGTTCAGTAAAATGAGGGAAACTTATTGGACAACATCACCTTCAACAGGTTCGACTTGTACTTTAATGTTTTTTAAGTAGTCAATAGCGCGTTCAATTTCATCTGAAGCCCCTTGAATTTCTAACATCACCCAACCCGATTCTTCAGTTACGTTGGCGCGACGGATGTTGGTGATCACTCGAAATTGTTGTCCAATGTTGTAAATGATAGGCTCAGTAATTTTTTCGGGTGGAAAAGTTAGACGTACCTTTAAAGACGTCGTTTGCATTGCTCCTGATGGAGTCTTTTGGACGGGAACTTCAATAAAATCAGATTTAACTTCGTCCCATGTAAAAGCCTTGACCACGCGGATTGTGTCTCCGTATATTGAGATGACGAGATATGCCACCCCTGGATATGCAGGTTCATCCCACATCAGAGCGTCTGATTTATCCTTTTCAGAAAAGTATGCCTCATGGTTCGGATGTGAATGGTAAAACGCCTTAATCGGACGATGCTGTGTTTCTGCCTCTTTATGCACAGAGATTAGATCATCGGGGTGCATTAAGTATGCGGTACGTGCATCACGCGGATATGCAGTGGGATCATCCGTATGCATTTCGTTTTGGATATTGCGGCAAGGTCTGACAAACTCTTGCGTATCTGCATGCAAAATTACACCGCAGCATTCCTCAGGAAACTGTGTCTTTGCATGTGCACATATCTTATTAAAGGTTTTTGGTAGTAGTGTTACCATATCGTTTATGAAAAATACATGTGAATCGCATATAGGCGGATGCGGTATCCGCCCTTACACGAAATCCCATTTTAGGAAAGGTTTCTGCCACCAGCAATAGCGGGAATTATTGATATTTCAGCACCGTCAGTGACGGGTGTCGCTTTGCCATCAAGAAAACGGATATCTTCATCATTGAGATAGATATTCACAAATCGACGGATGTTTCCGCCTTCATCGCAAAGCCGTTCTTTCATCCCAGGATAGTCTGAGTCCAAATTTTCAATGATGGTCTCAATATTAGTGCCTTCAGTTTCAACCTCCGCGAGATTCTGCGTTAACCGTCTCAGCGGGGTTGGAATACGAACTATTACAGCCATTTTTCCCTCCTTTATCGGGTCAGAGTTCTGACTCCGTGCTGTCTGTAAAATATAATAATAGCGGTTAAAGATCCACCGTTTTGTTTAGCGTTAAATAGCGTAGTGTAACCCACACTCTTTGTCGTTTTCCTCAGTATCTGTTGCGTTCTGCCAACGCCATCTACCTGCACGTTTGGGTTCACCCGGACGAATTCGCGTTGTACAGGTCATACATCCGAGCGATTCATAGTAGTGTCCATGGGCATCAGGTTTAAAGAGCGGATTGATAGGCACATCATTTTCACGCACAAATTGCCATACTTGTTCGGTTGTCCAATGAATTAATGGACTCACCTTGAGAATAGGATGTGTCTTAGATGAGATGATTTCTACCTTCTGGAAATTTTGTCGGTTTTCAGATTGATCTCTCCGTGTTCCAGTAATCCAAACATCTAATGTCTCTAAAAGCTTTTGCATTGGTCTAACTTTTCGGACATCACAGCAGAACTTCTGTTT
>JAPPMR010000799.1:0-5221 GCA_028818995.1 Candidatus Poribacteria bacterium
ATTTTACGCTAAACCCCCGTTGCCGGGCATAAAACGGGATGTGCTTAGTGAACACACGCAGCACGCCTTTGAAAACCCGCTTGAGATGCCCCCTTTACGTGAACTCGTGAATGGCAATTCAAAGGTGCTTATCCTATTTGATGATAACTGCCAACCTTTTCCGTTAACCAAAAAGCCGGATATGCGGCAGATTATGATCGAAACGCTTCTGAAAATGCTATATGAGTATGGTGTAGAAAAAAAGAATATCCAGCTCATCTGTGCAGTCGCTCTCCATCGTAAGATGAAGGAACATGAACTTGCCTATATGTTAGGTAAAGACATTATGGACGAGTTCTATCCGCATCAACTCCGAAATTTTGACGCTGAAGATGCCGAACAGATTGTTGAAGTAGGGAAAACAGATCATGACGAAATCGTTGAGACAGATAAAGCGGCTCTTGAAGCTGATCTCATCATTTATGTGGATATGATTCAGATTCCTCTGAACGGTGGACACAAATCTGTTGCAGTGGGTCTCGGCACATATAACTCCATCGCACCACACCACTCGCCGCACATGACATCGGAGAGTCCCCATGTGATGCAACCGGAAGGTTCACACATGCATGCTTGTATTGAACGGATGAGTCGTCTCATTCAAAAAGAGACACCGATTTTAGTACTGGAAGCAGCGATGAATGGCGCGATATATCCGTTCCATCTTCGTTATGTTGGAAAACCTAACCGAGACTGCAACATTGCCGAAAAGATTATTAAGACATTTACGCCTGCAACTTTGTCACTTTTACCCGAATCTGTCAGATATAATATACTCAAAAGCGTTCGAACAGACTATGAACCGATGGCACTAAACGCAGGTGACATTGACGCTGTTCACGCGAAAACGTTGGCATTGATGAAAGATCAATTAGCAATAGATATTCCACGCCAGTACAGCACCTTAGTTTTTGGTCTGCCCGATATGAGTCCTTATGCGGTTGATGCCCGCATCAACCCTGTTTTAGTTGTGAGCGACATCTTAGGGTATGTGTTCAATTGGTTCTATAACAAACCGATTATCAAAGAGAACGGCGTTGTTATCATCATGAATCCGACCTACGAGATATTTCACGACGAGTATCACGTGGCATATAAGATGTTTTATGACGAGGTGCTTGCGGATACAACAGAACCTTTTGAAATGCAACAGAAGTATCAGGAAAAATATGCAAAGGACGAGTATTTAAATGAGTGCTATCGGAACAAATTTGCACATCACGGTTTTCATCCGTTTACTGTCTGGTATTGGGCAACTTATCCGTTGAAATATCTATCAAAGGTGATTTTGGTCGGACCAAAAGAGCCGCGGATTGCTCAGCGGTTAGGTGTTGAGTGGGCAAAGAACTTAGACGATGCACTCGCAATGGCACGCGGAATTTCTGGTGAAGATGATGTTGTTGCCTTAACAATGCCACCATTTTTCTATGCAAATGTAATGAGTTAATAACCGATACTGACAACCAAAACCGATTAAGACATTATGATAACAAATAAAAAAATACCAACTCAAGAAGAAATAGAAAAAGATTTTCAAGAATTCTTTAAAAAGAAGTACGGTGACGGTGTAAATGTTCGCTTGGGGTACGTGGGATCACAACAAGTTTCACCCGAACAAACAGAGGAAGAAACACCTGAACCACAGAAAACCTTTGATTTAAAGTTTGACCTCAAGCCGAAAGACATTAAAAAGTATTTGGATAGGTATGTCATCAAGCAGGATGACGCTAAGAAGGCACTCGCCATTGCAGTCTGTGACCACTATAACCATGTGCGAGAATGCCATGAAAATCCAGATGCTGCGGATGCCGACTATTCTAAGCAAAACATTGTCATGCTTGGTCCGACCGGTGTTGGCAAGACATATCTCATCAGACATATCGCAAAGTTAATCGGTGTACCGTTTGTCAAAGCAGATGCCACACGATTTAGTGAAACCGGTTATGTCGGTGCGAATGTAGACGATTTAATTCGTGAACTTGTCGCGCAAGCGGACGATAACCTTGAATTGGCGCAATATGGGATTATCTATCTTGATGAAGCGGATAAAATTTCCACACCACCGAATATTATTGGGCGTGATGTGAGTGGACGTGGTGTGCAAATCGGGCTTCTCAAATTGATGGAAGAAACCGAAGTTGACCTCAGAGGCGGCAACGATGTCGCCTCTCAAATGCGTGCCGCAATGGAATTCCAGAAAAGTGGCAAGGTAGATAAAGAGGTGATTAATACCCGTCATATCTTGTTTATTATCAGTGGTGCGTTCACTGGTATGGAGAAGATTATCAAAAAACGCATGCATCAAAGTCGAATCGGTTTCAACGCCGACGTAGCAAGCCAAAAAGATGATACTGCCCAATATCTTGAGCATGTTACTCCAAAAGACTTCATAGATTTCGGTTTTGAACCTGAGTTTATCGGTAGATTGCCTGTTCACGTTGTTTGTGGTGAATTGGCTGTAGACGACCTTTTTTATATTTTGAAACATTCAGAAGGTTCTATCATTCGGCAATATGAAAATGCTTTCCGTGCCTACGGTATTACCGTGCTGTTTTCCGACTGTGGATTGCGCCGAATCGCTGAAAAAGCAATTGAACAGAAAACGGGAGCGCGTGCATTGATGACTGTCTGTGAAAAGGTTTTGCGTAATTATAAATTTGAACTTCCGTCCACAGGTGTGGCGGAATTTGTTGTTACTGCAGAGGTTGTTGATGATCCTGATAGCCAACTAAAGAAGATTACGGAAGATACTGATTACAACCGCAACACGGTGATGCACGAGCAGGTTCGCAGATATGAAGCAAGGTTCTATGCCGACCATGATTTGAAGATTGCATTTGACACAGCAGCAACAGATGCTATTTGTGAGCGCGCATCAGCAGAAGAAAAATCCGTATCACAGGTTTGTGATGATATTCTAAAAAGTTATCAGCACGGATTGAATCTAATTAAGCAGAATACGGGACAATCATCATTCACCTTTCCAAAAGAGGTTGTGGAAAATCCTGACCCAGTGCTTGAAGAATGGATACGTGAGTCATATACAACGAAACGTTAAATGGAAGGAATCCGTAGAATAATCAAATTATGCAAAGTAGAACAGAGAAACCTGCACGACCAGAACCGTTGGACATACGTGAGATGGGCACGCCTATTGATGGAGAACCCCAATATAGCGAACGTCGGTTGTTCTTGCAACTTCACGTCTTTGAAGAGTGCCACGACCCAGCATTTATCGCTCAAATACTTGAAAATGGTAGCCTGAATGCAGTGTTGTACGACGATCTGAATCATCCCACAGGTATCGGTGTGCTTTTTCTGGCGGAAGATCCAGCGGCGTTAATTACAGAAACGCGTTCCTTATTACAAAATGCACAAGAGACATTAAACCTACTTTATCGTCCTGAAATGACGATGATTGGAAGAACATATTCAAGCGGTAGAGAACCCAATTTAGAAGAGTGGCTTATCAACAAACCGCGTAATAATGTCCTCAATCCAGACTTCCCTTGGGCAATCTGGTATCCCCTCCGCAGAAAATCGGAATTTTATCAACTTGAACCACGCGATCGTGGCAGAATTTTAGGTGAACACGCTATGCTCGGCAGAAGTTATGCTGCAGAAGGCTATGCAAGTGATATCCGCTTAGCTTGTTTCGGTTTAGATACAAATGACAACGAGTTTGTTATCGGTTTGGTGGGGCAAGAATTATATCCGTTGTCACGACTGATACAGGATATGCGTAAAACAGAACAGACAACCAAATATATTGAATCGCTTGGTCCCTTCTTTGTCGGAAAGGTCCGAAAACAGTTTGATTAGTGTTCCTTTTATCCTGCACTACTGCTTAGTCAAGCTAATTGATGGATTTTAAAGGAATCGGGAATCCAAATCAACGGTATGAATGCCTTTTGGCATTCCCCGGAGTTCCCTCCTACCAAAAGCGGTTCATCGGTAGGAGCGATCTCCGAATCGCGACCTATAATATGTTGACAAAGCACTATTCCATATAACAGAAAAATGAGAAACATACTTGCAGTTTGCACAAAAGAACTCTACACGTACTTTGTTTCACCGATCGCCTACTTTGTCTGTATTGTATTTTCAGCAATTTCAGGGTTTCTTTTTTTTCTTGATTTACTTATAGCCAGCAGCAGCGGAAACGGTTCTGGTGCTGATGCAATGCAGGCTCTCTTCCTGCAAATGGCTACGATCCTCCTCTTTTTAACCCCAGTATTAACGATGAAACTCTTTGCTGAAGAACGCAAGTCTGGAACAATTGAACTTCTCCTTACTTCACCGATTACAGATGGACAAGTCGTCTTAGGTAAATTTTTTGCGAGTTGGGTATTACTCCTCATTATGCTTGCATTGACGCTGCTTTTTCCATTTTTGACACAGCGTTTTGGTCCCTTAGATAGCGGCGTTATACTGAGCGGTTACCTCGGCCTCATTCTCATCAGTTCATGTTTTCTTGCATTTGGTTTGCTGATGTCCTCAATGAGTAAAAATCAAATTGTTGCTGCACTTACAAGTTTTGCATTCTTTTTAATTTTATGGTTAATTGGCGCACTCTCTTCACGGGCAGGACCAATTGGGGAACTTCTAAGCTACTTATCATTTAATGAGCACTATAGCGATTTTTCCCGTGGTATTATCCACCTAAAAAATATTGTCTATTACGTGAGTTTTACAGGTGTTTGTCTTTTCGCGACGTTCAAATCAATTGAATCATCAAAATGGAGATAAGATATGGCAGGGAAAAACGTAGTAGGACCTCTGTTCGGTTTTCTTTCCTTAATTTTTTGTTTTGTCTCCATTGCAAGTTTGTTCCTAAAAGCGTGGTTGGCTTTTACGATTTTTTTGATTTTCTGCCTAATATCACTTGCAATTTTTGCTCGCTTGCACTTTAAAGAATTTGTGCATTTCTTTGTTAGTAGGCAGCTTCGTTATGGAACAAACGTCGCGCTGAGTATACTTGGTGTTATTGGTATAGCGGTATTTGTCAACGTTATTGTAGCGCAGCGGTTTGATAAAAGAGTAGATTTAACAGAATTGCGACTCTATTCGCTTTCTGAACAAACGAAGCAGATTCTTAAAACACTTAACAAAAAAGTAGATATTATTGCGTTTTTCAGCAATGAAATGCCACAGTTAGCAGCCCACGCTAAGGAAATGTTGG
>JAPPMR010000799.1:5231-6783 GCA_028818995.1 Candidatus Poribacteria bacterium
TAATTAATAACCGTTTCATTTAAAGATCCTAACATTGAGACTGCACTCACCCAAAAGTATGATTTGAGATTTGACAGAACGATCGTATTTGAAAGTAAAGATCGGATAGAAAAGGTGACGATTGTTGACGAACAAAAATTTACGAGTGCACTCCTTAAAATCATCCAAAATAAAACCAAAAAGGTTTATTTCTTAAGTGGTCATGGCGAACATGGGATTGGCGACACAACGAATAATAGGTATCGGCAGGTAAGAACGGAATTGGAGAAGCAAAACTATGAAGTGCTATCACATTCTCTATTAAAGGAATCGCAAATACCAGAAGATTGTGACGTTCTTGTCGTTGCTGGTCCAACAAAACCTATAGGACCAAAAGGAATAGATACAATTGAAAAATACTTAGCAAAAAACGGAAAACTTCTTTTACTGCTTGATCCTTCCCATAATTCTACAGAAGATGTAAATCATGGACTTGTTCAACTTATGAAAAAATGGGGGGTGAAGATAGGGAATGATTTAGTATACGACCGAGTAAATTTTTACCTTTTGTTAGGCGGTCATAACGCGCTGCATTTGCAGTTTGAACCGCATGATATTACCCGTTATTTTTTTCAGGAACAAATTCCGTTTATTTTTTGCCGTTCGGTTACACCTTCGGATGATATACCCAACCATCTCACCGTTAAACCGATAGCAAAAACGAGAGGTCCTAAAGGAATCAGTTGGGCAGAGACAGAACGTGAGGCGGAAGGGACATTTAGTAGCAATGGTTATACTGCAGGAGTAGATATTCCTGGACCTGTCTCTATAGCTGTGGCAGTTGACCAGAAAATTGATGAGAACACAGAAAAAAAAGAAGCATCCGCATCAACCCGTATTGTCGTATTTGGAGATTCAGATTTTGCAACAGATACCCATTTTGCAACCGTTAATCCTGATATACCTGCGTATGCCCCCCTTTTTCCTTCCATTATCAATTGGCTTACTTTAGATGAAGACCTTATCGCTATCGCCCCACCTGATCCCAGCGAGCAAAATTTACGCGAAATGAATGCCCATCAAGTACGCCTTGTCCAGATTACATCCATTTTTCTCATCCCTCTAATTATATTTATTGCGGGGATGGTTGTGTGGTGGCATCGTCGTGAAGGAGGGACCGCGTGAGTTTCCGAACAACCTTCATCATTATAATAATATTAGTAGGTATTGCGGCAACATACTTTTTATTCTTTGATAAGCCCACTGAGAATACTTCCAAGGACGACAAACCCAGAATTTCTGAAACTTATGACCTACCACGCGAAGACATTCAGAAAGTTAGACTTTCTTATGCAGATGAAGCATATCAAACATTAACCGTAGTGAAAAACACTGATGGCATGTGGCAGTTAGCAACACCGCTTGAGGCACATGCCGATAGCACGAAACTTAACGAAATGTTGGATGATTTTGTTAACAAACGGATTAGACAGACCCTTGAAGTATCAGAATATGACCAGTATGGGTTAGAAAATCCCACAATAAAAATTGAGCTATGGAAAGACCCTGAAGG
>JAPPMR010000756.1 GCA_028818995.1 Candidatus Poribacteria bacterium
ATTGTGGTATGTAGGGATTGATACCCGTTCTTTTTTGGTTGTCCTATCCAATCTCGGACGCGATCTGGAAGATAATTCCATCTCAAATGTAACACACCGAGCGCGCTGTAACAATTCCAGTCATCTTTAACGAGAATGCGGAGTCCAACCAAATCGCAAATATCTTTAAACGGAGTTCCCTTCTGATGCATTTTCTGATAGATACTATAAATATGTTTTGTTCGTCCCCTCACGTTTGCTGAGATTCCATGTTTCTTTAGCTCCGCATGAATTGTGACTTCCATTTTTTTGCAATATGATTGTCGTTCATCCAGTTTTTCGTTGAGGAGGTCAGCAATTTCTCTATATGCTTCGGGAAGGAGATACTTAAATGAGAGATCTTCAAGGCGGCTCATCATCGACCAGATTCCGAGCCGATGTGCGATAGGTGCGTAAATTTCAAGTGTTTCTTTAGAAATCCGTTGCTGTTGTTCTTCGGATAAATAATCGAGGGTCTCCATATTGTGGAGTCGGTCAGCCAATTTAATCAGGATAACACGCATATCTTCGGCAGTTGCTAATAATAGTTTTCTGTATGTATCCGCTTGTCGCTTGCGCTGACCACCGCTAAATTTATATCGCCCGATTTTTGTTACGCCTTCAACCAAGTGAGCGATATTTTTCCCAAACAGCTTTTCCAACTCTGAACGCTTGATACCTGTGTCTTCTAACACATCGTGCATCAAACCAGCACAGATCGTATCCATATCCAATCGCAGTTGGGCAAGTATTTCAGCTGTTCTCACACAATGCATGAAATACGGTTCACCGGATTTCCGCAGCTGCTTTTTATGCGCGTTTTCGGCAAAACCATAACACGTTTTGAGAAAATCAAAATCAGTTTCTGCCTCTGGGTTATGTTTCTGAATCTTTTGAATCAGGGATTCTAAACTCATCTTTTATCCGTTCCCAAATTTGCTGGATGTTTTCATCAAGTTGAAATTTCTGAAAGTCTTGACTTGCCTGCTTCAACCATTGACATTTCAGGAATGTTTTCGACCTTTCCAAATTGCTTTCACGGGCTGGTAAAAGTTTGATATAGTGTCGACCAGACTCGGTATTTCTTTCTAATAACGCTAATTCCTCAAAGATAGTTATTCCTGTTTCAATAGCACGTTTTGAATTGCTGCCAAGTGTCTCTATTAAGATTTCCAAGTCAGTAAAATCTGTTCTGGATGCCTCTTGCAATTTTCGGTAAAGTACAGTGAGCAATTTTCTGTCAGGATACGTTTGCTCTAACCATTCTTGCAGTAACCGTACATCTGATTCTTTATTATATAGCAGATGCAGGGAAGTTGTCTTTTCACCGTTTGCCACAGGTTTACACCGCATGAAAAAGTTTTCCAGTTGTGCTGTAAGATGACAAAAGGCAACTTCCTCTATAATTGGCATAGTTTCCAATGCAGCTGCTGAAAACACAACGGATGAAACAATCCCGACCAACGAACCACTCTTTAATTTTTCCAGCAGTTCTATCTCTTCCGATTTCGTAGTTGTCTCATCGTGCCTACCAATTATTGATGCTTTTTCAGGAACGACACCTGTTAATAATTGGTTTATTTTCTCAGTGCTTTGCACATATATTATACACGGTTTATCTTTGCTTAGCAACGCCAAAAGACAATCTTTTTTATCTTGGTTACGACGGTCTACAATTCTGCAAGAAGAGGGAGTATCAGTAGGGGGAAATATCGGTAGATTTAGCGCGCGGTCTTTCGTTTCTACATGAAACTCTTCAAGAATGAGCTGGACAGAACGAGTATTATTGTATTCATTGATTTCCGGTGAGAATGCAATGTCTAACGAGATGTTAGGTCTACTGAGTGTCGTTACGTGTTGAGCTTTTCGCCAGCCAATCGCTCTTTTGAAAGTTGACTCGTCACTGACCTGCATTGAAATGTGTTGCTTTTCTTTTCCCATCAGCGAGGGTTGTCCTTTAACTGTCAAGTCCTTACTTACAAAACGAGGTGCCGGATTTTCCCCTCCAAACGGTTCCAATATGTCGAACTGCTCTAAAGTTTCTAACGTTAGGGACGGGAGGTTTGTTTCAAAATCCAAAGCCAGTTTAGGGATCAAGTCATTTTCATCAAGATGTTCACATGCAAATTCGTTAAAGGCTTTTTTAAACATAGGGATATTCGCTGTCTTGAGAGTGAGCCCTGCCGCGGCTTTGTGTCCTCCGTGTCTTATAAGTAGATTTGAACAACTGTTCAAACTATCAGCGAGATTCATCCCATCAATACAACGTCCCGAACCAGTTGCTTCATTTCCATCAATTGCAAGAACAAAAATAGGGCGGTAATACTGTTCAAGCAACCTTGATGCTACGATTCCAACAACGCCTTGTGCCTGTTTGCCCCAGGCATCGCTTGCGACTACCAGTCCTTTCGTCTGTTCAAAATTCTTATCTCTGTTCAGAAGTGCGACTGCACTTTCCTGAATATCATTCTCAATGTTTTTACGATCTTGATTGCAGGTATCTAATTCTGATGCACGTTGCTCAGCGATTTCACTTGACTCGGTAGTGAGCAGTTCGACTACTTTTTTTGCTGTATCCAGTCGTCCAGCTGCGTTTAGGCGCGGTCCCAGACCGAACGAGAGGGAGCGCCCCACAAGTGACTTATCTGTTAAACCAGCTACATCACACAATTTCTGAATGCCAATACGACTGCGCTTGTTGATTTCTGCCAATCCGAGTCGGCTTAACGTCCTATTTTCGCCTGTAAGTGGGGCAATGTCTACAACTGTCCCTAACACAACAAGATCAAGCAGTGAAGTGAGAAATTCTTCATCGTCTATCAAACCTTGTGTGACTTTGAATGCTAATCCGACACCTGCTAAATCTGTGTATGGGTATTCATTACCGGGCACCTTCGGTGAAATGATAGCGTAAGCTGGTGGTGGATCATTTTCTGGGGGTTGATGGTGATCGGTAATAATTACATCCATGCCAAGTTTATTTGCAAGTTCAACCTCATCAATTGAAGTAATACCGCAGTCAACGGTAATCATCAATGAGCATCCATCCTTATGAATCTCTTTAACCGCACCTTCATTAAGACCATACCCTTCATCAAATCGATCAGGGATATAATATTTGACGGGAAAATCAATATGGCGAAACGCATTTACTAATAGTGCTGTTGCTGTTGTTCCATCCGCATCATAATCACCATAAATACATATCTGCTCACCCTTCTTTATTGCTTGCCGAATTCGTTCAACTGCTTTTTCCATATCTGCCATATCAAACGGGGAGTGTAAGTCAGTATACGTCGGATGAAGATAGGTTTTTCCCTCCTCAACCGTCTTGATTCCGCGATTGACAAGAAGTCGCGCTACTAACGGTGTGATGCCGAGTTCCGCCGCAAGTGTGAGGCTCGTATCAATATCTGGATTCTGGTATTGCCATATTTTGGTGGGTTGCTGTCTCATAAATTGGATTCTCTTTTGTTCAATTTGAAGCGACAGGGACGATAATTCCTGTCAGTTCGTCATAAGTAATATATCATAAATTATTTCGTGATGTCAAGGAATCGTGTAATCCAAAGAATGTGTTAATATTTTGGTATGTGTGTCTGAATCGCGGATTACGCAGATTACACGGATTCTAATCCATTGTCCGATCAGTTTATTTCGTAGATCGGGTAGAGCGAAGCGAAACCCGACCTACAGAGAGTTCATATAGAAAGATGAAAAAATATAGCAGAAAAACTACAACTAAATATCCGCAAACGAGATGTTTAACTTGACTAATACTCACCAGTTATGTTAGGATAAACGCAAAAACAGCAGGAGAAATGATATATGACACTGATATCTATGTTTGAGCAATCAGTTCAAAGCTACGGCAACAAACCCGCATTAGCACATAAACCGAAAGGTGGCACCTATCAAGACATCTCTTACGCCGAACTTGGCGAATCGGTGGATGCTTTCAGTAACGGTTTAAGTGCCTTAGGCGTGCAAAAAGGGGATAGAGTAGCAATCTTATCCGAGAATCGTCCGGAATGGGCAATATCAGACTTCGGCATTCTCAAAGCTGGTGCGGTTAATGTGCCGATGTTTTCAACGCTCACAGCAGCGCAGGTTGCCTATATTCTCAATGATTCTGGGGCAAAAATAATCTGTGTTTCTACCAAAGACCAATTGGATAAAGTGATTGCAATTCGCGATGAGGTTTCATCACTTGAACAGATAATTATTTTTGATTCAATTGAAGGTAAACCTCCAGAAGGCGTTTTAGAATTTGAAAGGATATGTCATCGTGGCAAAGAGACAAATGCAGTTGAAGAAATTAGTGTGAATGAAGACGACATCGCTACAATTATCTATACCTCTGGCACAACCGGTAATCCGAAAGGTGTTATGCTAACGCATGCAAATTTCTTATCAAACTTTAAGGCATGTAAATCGCTTATTGATGTCGGTGAAACGGACGTTTTGTTATCTTTCCTCCCGTTATCCCATGTTTTCGAACGGCTTGGTGGACACTATGTGCCGTTGTTCTCTGGTGCAAAGATAGCGTATGCTGAAAGTACTTTTACAGTTGCACAGAATATGCAGGAGGTCTCGCCGACAGTGATGCTTAGCGTGCCGCGCTTGTATGAAACAATGCATGATAGAGTTCTACGTGCTGTGCAAGCGGGTTCGTCACTTAAACAAAAGATCTTTCACTGGGGTGTCTCCGTTGGTTCAGCGGTAAGTTCTAAAATTCAACAAGGAGAAAAACCGTCTGCGCTCTTGCAGATGAAACAGAATATCGCGGACAAACTGGTTTTCGCAAAATTGAAAGCTGCAACAGGAGGACAACTGCGATTTTTCGTGTCTGGTGGGGCTGCGTTACCACAGTCAATTGCAGAGTTTTTTCACGCAGCAGGAATTCTGATTTTGGAAGGATACGGTTTAACAGAAACCTCGCCTGTCATTAGTCTGAATCATCCGGCTAAATGGAAATTTGGAACTGTCGGTGCGCCTGTTCCAGGCATTGAAGTACGTATTGCTGAAGATGGTGAGATTGTAACCCGTGGCCCGCATGTTATGAAAGGTTACTTCAACAATGAAGACGCAACCGCAGAGGTTATTGATGGAGAAGATTGGTTTCACACTGGCGACATTGGCATCATTGACGATGATGGATTTATCAAGATTACTGATCGGAAGAAGAACATCATTGTGTTATCTAACGGCAAAAATGTGGCACCACAACCGATAGAGAGTCAACTGGTGCAAAGTCCCTTTATTGATCAGATTATGTTGGTGGGCAATGAACGTAAAAATGTTGCTGCGCTGATTGTCCCGAATTTTGATGCGCTTAAATCGTGGGCATCGGAGAACGGTGTTGATCCGTCTGACATTCCTGAGATGTTGAAAACTCGTGAGGTGCAACAACTTATTCAGAGTGAGATTAGGGGACGTTTAACTGATTTTGCTGACTTTGAACAAGTTAGACGGTTTGCGCTACTTGAAAAGGAATTCTCTCAAGAAGAGGATGAGATGACACCAACGCTGAAATTGAAGCGGAATGTTATTATTGAAAAGTATGGTGATGTGATAGAGCGGATGTATCCGGAAGAAGCATAGGCATCAGACTTACGAGATTTTGCTTTTATATGTGTTGCGACAGTTGTTTCCGCGCATCAACAGCACTCTCAATATGGACATCTACATTTTCTAAAGATACTATTGAAAGACAGCATCCCAAAGCATTGAGTATAACTCTAAGTATGTCAATCCGTGGTGCTTCGGTGCTCGTTAACACTTCTGAGAGAACTTCCGGATCAATGTCGGTTTTCTTGGCAAGTTCGGATATTCCGCCCTTTGCTTCAACGATACTCTGTAAGGATGTCTGAATTACGGCTGGATTTCCATGCGTTTGATATTCTTCCATTACAGCAGAGAGAAAACCACTCATATCTTCCTGTTCGGCAAGATGTTCAATCAGGAACGCTTTCCATGTTCCATATATTTTACTCATTTAGCCTCTCCTTGTATTCTGTCCAATAACTTTTTGCACGTTCAATGTCCCGATTCTGTGAAGACTTGTCACCACCACAAAGTAGGAGAACAATTGTATCGTCCACCTCACCATAATAGATACGATAACCTGCACCGAAAGCAAACCGTAGCTCCCAAACCCCGTCACCTACATATTTACGATCGCCAAGGTTGCCATCTTCAACGGATATGAGGCGTGCTCGAATCCGATCTTTTGTCCTTGTATCCCGAATTGAACGGAACCATTCCATGAAAGGTTCGGTGCCGTTTGGATTTTGATATAAATTTATTATCCGCGGATGAACATCACGCATTGACGATTTTTCACATATTTATAAGCGACAAGCGGCTATACAGATTTATGGCAAACAAGACCTATTCAAACTTTGAAATATAATATCACATTTATTTTTAAAAGTCAAGGTGGGTTTAAAACGAATTGTGCGGATTTTTGGTTTCACGTTGCCAAATCTAACCTACGCCTCTAACAGTGGATCAACATCTAAGATGGCACAAGAACAGTGAGTCCGTGCTTGATAATCTCAATTGTGGCAGGTGTTTCGCACATCGGTTCACCATCGGCGTAAAGCATAACCGGAGGGTCAGTTTCAATCTTCAAACTACGGGTCTGGTGGATTTCTACTGCAGGATGAGAGACATGACCACCCCAAAAAAGCGTAACCATCAGACGAAGCACTGTAAAAGATGAAACGGGATGGATAATACAGACATCAAAACGTC
>JAPPMR010000380.1 GCA_028818995.1 Candidatus Poribacteria bacterium
TGCTTGGATTAACAAAGGGAGTAGCGGTGGTCCTTTGTTGAATATTCAAGGTGAGGTTATTGGTGTCACTACCTTAAACCCGGGAGAGGGTTCAAGTTTAGCAATTAATAGTGATCTCGCGAAAACAATTGGGAATAAATTGATTGCGCATGGGGGAGTTATCCGTGGCTACATTGATGCGGATATGCGAAATGTTTCAGAAGGTCTTAGAATTACAAGAGTAAAACCTAACACGTCCGCATTCGGGTGTGGTTTAAAACGGAACGACATCATCGTTGAATTCGATGAGGAGAAGGTGCCGGAACTTTATGGATTCAGATTGATGGTTGCGGAGTGTCAGATCGGCGAGCAATATCCCATTAAGGTGCTACGACAAAGACAGGAAATGACACTCAATGTGACCATTGATGAGATGCCACTTGAATTGATTGGACGTCCCGCCAAAACTGAGTCTGCTTCTTGGAAAACGCTTGGGTTAGCCGTACGAAAATTAGAGAATGGGATTTTTCAAAGATATGCCTACCTAAGTGAAGAAGATCGCGGCATAATCGTTGAAAAAGTTAAGAATAATTCTCCAGGATTCAATGCGAATATTCCCCGTAACGCCCTCATCGTTGCCATTAATGGACAACAAATTGTTGACGTTCAAACTTTTGAAACGTTTCTTCAAGATAAACAAGACATATCAGATATTACGCTTGATATTAAAGGTATTAATGGTCCAGAAAAAGTAAAGGTGGAGTTAAGTAATAATTAGCCTATAACGGGTGCCAGTAAAAATCTTATATACCTGACACCCGTCCACATTATACTGCGTGCTTCCTTGTAGCTGCCCGTTATTAAATTTCACTTTAAAATGCAAAATTTGGTATGATCTTGATAAAGTTATCTGAAAAGGATTTTTTTATGGAAAAAAAGAGTTATTCGTGTTGTGTTCTTCTCATTTTCGTCCTAATTTTCTCTTCGTGCGCCTATCGCCCTAAACAACCGAGCAATTTGGAGCTGCTGAGTTCCATTGAAAACGCATTTGTTGATATTGCTGCGCAAAGTAAACCTGCAATTGTTGGTATTTTAGCTGGAAATTCTAAATGGAATAATCCTCGCTGGGGTTCTGGGTTCTTTTTTCGACAAGACGGCCATATTTTAACAAATGATCACATCGTCCACGGTGCAGAATATTACAAAGTGGGGTTGTTAGACGGTAGCACGCTTGACGCAAAATTAGTTGGCACGGATATTATCACAGATATTGGTGTTCTAAAAGTTGATGGAAACCAAGATTTCCCAACTCTACCGTTAGCTGATTCGGAAAAGGTTCAAGTTGGACAATTTGCTATTGCGATTGGTAATCCGTTCCAACTTGATTATACCGTAACGACTGGTGTTGTTAGCGGCAAAGGTCGTTCTATTCTTGGTAAATTACGCCCTATTCGATACGAAAACTTCATCCAGACAGATGCATGGATCAATACTGGTAGCAGCGGCGGACCTCTGCTCAATATCCATGGAGAAGTTATCGGCATTAACGCTTTAATTCGGAAAGCAGAAAACACACCTGCCCCAATGAGAGCAGGTGCAGGATTCGCAATTCCAAGCAATCTCGTTAACACTATTGGCGATCAACTGATTGCAAACGGTAAAATAATTCGCGGTTTTCTCGGTATTGGTATGCGAGAGGCATCAAAAGGCATTCGTGTCAGTGCCGTAAGGTTAAACACACCTGCTGACCGAGCAGGTTTAGAGCAGCATGACATTATTATTGAATATAATGGGGAAAAGGTTGAAAAAATACACGATTTCCGGATGCTCGTTGCGGAATCACAAGTTGGTAAACAATCTGTCATTAAAGTATTGCGGCGTGGCCAAGAAAGAACACTGAATGTGACTATTGGTGAGATGCCTCCGGAACTGTCAGGTATACCTTTTGAAAGTGAATCTGTTTCATGGAGAATGCTTGGTTTGGCAGTACGCAAATTGGAGAAGGGTGATTCTCAGAGATACACCTACCTAACAGATAACGATCAAGGTGTAATTGTCGAAAGAGTTAAGGTAAACGCGCCTGGGTTCAACGCAAAAATCCCTCGAGGTGCACTTATCCTTGCAATTAATGGAAAAGAAATTAACGATGTACAGACTCTTGAGGCATTACTTCAGACTCAAATAGATGCTCTGGAACTTATTATTGATATTAAAAGTAGCCATGGCAAAGAAAAATTAACGGTGCATTTACAAAAATAGTTATTGAAAAAACAGTCTTCTACACATTCCTTCCATTCAATTGAAATCAACACACATAACAATGTAATGGGAACTCATGACGCAAACACCAAAAGCCCTGACCCTCAGAGACATTTTTAGCCCTGGTGGTATTATCTCGGAACATCTACGCGGATATGAATTTCGTGAGGAGCAGCTTCACATGGCAAATGCGGTTGCTCGCGCGTTCGCTGCATCCGAACATCTGATTGTTGAAGCCGGAACTGGTGTCGGAAAAAGTTTTGCGTATCTTATCCCAGCTGTTTCGCTTGCACTTAAAACAGATCAGACAGTCGTCATATCAACCAATACTATCAGTTTGCAAGAACAGCTCGTTACCAAAGATATTCCATTTTTGCATAGCGTTCTCCCTCGTGATTTCAAGGCGGTGCTTGCGAAAGGACGGCGGAACTACCTATCACGGCGGCGTTTGGAGAGCCTACTCAATTACGAACAAGCGTTATTTGATACAATGGAAGAGGTTGAGCAAGTCCAGAAGATTATTGAGTGGGTGGAAACGACTGACGATGGAAGCCGTGCCGACTTACCGATACAACCTATGTCCAATATCTGGGATAAAGTTGCATCTGATCGTGATAACTGTCTTGGTCGTAAATGTCCTACCTATGATGTATGTTTCTACTTCAAGGCGCGGAACGAAATGCATGAAGCGGACCTGCTCATCGTTAACCATCATCTTCTCTTTAGTGATTTAGCAATTCGACAGATTGACCCTTCAGTTGGGATTCTTCCCGATTATGACTACCTAATTATTGATGAAGCACATCATCTTGAAGCCACAGCAACACACCATGCCAGTCTTGAAATCAGTAACACCAGAATCAGATGGTTCTTAGATTCGCTTCATAACCAGAGAAATGAAAGTGGGACAGCAACCCGATTTAACTCAACAGATCTCATTGATGCAGTTGATGAAGCACGTGAACAAGCAAACTTATTTTTTGAGACCATCGCATCGTATCTTGCAGATACAGATGGGTATACTACGACAAAACGTATTGATGAAAACAGTGTTGCTGAAGTTTTTGCAAAGGGAAATGTATTAGATATTCCTTTGTCGCACATTGAAAAGACACTTAAACAATTACACGATAATGCTACAACGGATGACGATGAACAAGAGTTATCTTCATACTACAACCAGTGTAAAAGGATGCGAGAGGAATTGGACTTAATGATTCGGCAGCCTGAACCTGATTATATTTACTGGATAGAAACTTCAAGGTGGGGACGGACATCCCGCATTCTCCTGAACGCTACACCTATAAATGTCAGTCAGATGTTACGAGAAAATCTCTTTGATGTTAAAGAGAGTGTTGTGATGACAAGCGCGACACTTGCAACTAATCGCAATTTCGATTACTTTAAAAAGCGAATCGGTTTAAATGAGTGTAGGGAATTGCTTGTACATTCCCCATTCAACTTTAAGGAACAGGTAAAAATACATATTCCAAGTCCGATGCCGGATCCAAATAGTTCTGAATTTATCCCTGCTGCTATTCGTGAAATTAAACACTATCTTAAATTGACGCACGGTAAAGCATTTGTCTTGTTTACCAGCTACAAAATGATGGATGAAATTTACGAAGAGGTCGCACCTTATCTTGCCGAAATCGGTATTGATGCTTTTAAACAGGGAGGAGAACTTTCACGGACAGATATGTTACAAGCGTTCCGTGAGGATACAAATTCTGTGTTGTTTGGGACTTCCAGTTTCTGGGAAGGCGTTGATGTGCGGGGTGAAGCACTGAGTAACGTGGTGATCACAAAACTTCCGTTTGAAGTGCCAACACATCCGGTCATGGAAGCACGCGTCAAACAGATTAAGGAACAAGGTGGAAATGACTTCTTGGAATTTAGTTTGCCCGAAGCGATACTCAGGCTTAAACAAGGATTCGGACGACTTATCCGTACGCAGACTGATCAGGGCATCGTAGTAATTCTGGATTCACGTATCAGAACCCGCAGCTACGGTAAACTATTTTTGGATTCTCTTCCGCGTTGTGATATTGTAGCCTGATTTTCTACAATTAAAAAGGCATTCGGTGCAGGTAACCGCACCGAACGCCTTTGCGGTAAAGAAAAAGTATTTATAGTAAATCTAAAATATGTGAACATTCTTGGTAGAAGGGTTACCCACCAAATACTATAGTGGATTCTACAATTAACTTTACACCTGATCTGTAGGAGGGAACTCCGATTCCCGACTATTAGGGGTTTCGTCGCGATTCGGAGATCGCTCCTACAGAAGATATGTAAACTTATTTACATAATTTACTAAAAACGCTCCTTTCGCATTCTTAATAACGTTGCGGGGCAGGTTGGGCATTCCGAATTCCTCTATCATGTGTAAATGGAAACTTAAATTCTATTGTCTGATAACGCTGTGCGCCTTCAGGGGGTGGTGCTTTTTCAATTGGCACAATCACACTGAGGTCAACGGCATTTCGTTTCACTTGTGTGAATGGAACAAATCCCTCCGCACTCTCACCAGGTTTCACACCGACACGATGTGCCCCAACCTGTTTTTCAACAACAGGCATTCGCTTTTCAAGTAAAATCTTGCGCGCATTTTCAAGCCCATTTGTAATATAAAGTCCAGAAGAACGTATATCATAGGTGAACCGTACCTTTAAATCCTCAAAGTCGAGTCCTGGATAGACGTTTTCACCTTGGTCAGCTACACTGCATTTTTTTACATCAAAAATGATGTGTTCACTGCGATTGTTGGTAATCTTCACATAGTACACGTCCGTATTGTCACCTTGGTGTCCAGCTGCGGCGTTTTCGTAGAACGGAGATGAAGCGTTACCACGGTTATACTTTCGATCCAAATCAGCTCTGCGCCAATAACAGATAGAAACTGTAATTCCATCTCGTGTTTTGGTGAGGATTGGTTGTCTCGCCTGTATATCAAAAGCCTGCGGATGATCTGAAGCAAGCAACGCATCTACGATCTTCCTGTTTTCATTTGCCGTGGGCAATTCAATCTGAGGTTGTACTCCTGCCCAATCTGTCAAAAAATTATTCCAATCATCAATAGAATGTGCATACTCTGGGAAAGCAAAAATATAGGTTAACGCCTTAAGGTTTGTATCGGGCACCTTGACAAAGCGAAAACCGACTGTTTGCAACCCATGCTTATCTAAAACAGGTTTGGCAAGGTTTTCGGAAGGAATTGCTGGAACAACCACATCTGCGGAAGGATTCTGGTCTTTTTCCATTAACGCACTTGCGATGTTATCCACTGGTTGAATTGGAGCTAAACTTGCTAAGGATTGACCACAACCTGACACGACAAATCCTAACAAAAAGAGCATCCCCAGATTCAGCAGTGTCAATCTTACTTGCTGCACCTTAATCCGTTTGCTTCGGCATGAACTCCTCCCCACATATCTCAGCGCATTCTCGCAATATCTTGTTTGCTTATTGAACCATTTCATTGATAAAATTGCCTCCTTGTCTACCATTTGAGAATGGCAACTTAATATAGTTGTTATTATAAAACGTAACTCTAAGATACCATACCTACATTTTTTCGTCAACAACATAATACGATTTTATCAAAGCCATTCAGTTTTGGTGTTTTTCTTGTAGTGAAATCCATAATTATTATACACTGTGGTAAGTTCGGTTTCCTAACCGAATCTACTGGGAGCGCCTACATGTTTTTTAGATTTCACTATAACATTTGGACATGGTCGCGACCATGAAGAAGTTCAAAAAGGAAGAAATCATAGGAGAATTGAATGGCTTCAACGATTAATTAGGGGAGGTCACGATCAAAGGATCATAAATTATTTAATGATACTAAATTTGCCAAATTCTCGGACAACCGAATCTGCTTGCGTTGCAGCAATGTGGTAAATATAGATGCCTGCAGCGAGGGGCGTTCCACGAGGATTTGAGCCATTCCAATGGAATTTTCCAGGGGCAGATACATCTTCATGTCTTTTGCTATAGACCTTTTCTCCTTTAATCGTATAGATTTCAAGGGACACGGTGTCTGCGGACTGGGAGGCAGAGAGTTGATATGCAAACGTCATTCCCGAGGCAGATGCCCGAAAAGGATTTGGATAAACTCGGGTTTGGGTGAGGGCAAAAGATTCGGGATCTATCTGTTCCACTAACAATTTGTATGATGCAACGCTGCTGAATCCACCATCGGATGTTACCGTCAGGTATAGCGTCTGTTGAGTAGTAGGTTGGTAAAGAATTTGGTAGCCGAGTAGATCAACTGCCTTTTCACCTGTTGCTAACGTCTCACCTGTCGCTGTCAAAAGGGATAAACGGTAATTTTGGTTCAGAGGGATTTCTGATAACGTAGCGCGAATTGTTATGCCACCAGCAGTCTCAATTTTATAGTAATCTTGGATATCAGAAGCATCGTACAAAAAGGAATAATAAGGTTGATCATAGAAAATTGGGAATGCTGTTTCTATAGTATCGTTCGGTTCATAGGTATCACCAAATGAAACGAGCATCTTCATGACCAAACC
>JAPPMR010000375.1 GCA_028818995.1 Candidatus Poribacteria bacterium
CACTATCTCGTAAACATTAAAATACTTAAGTTGACACCCGGGGAATGCCTAATGGTATTCATACCGTTGATTTATGGGTTTCACCTTCGGTTCAACCCAACCTACGGAATTTATCAAACTCACGTTAACATACCTAATCATAAAGACAGTTCTCCAGATTGGACTCAGATTAAGCTTTCTGTATCCCCAAAGGACAAGTTAGGTGTGCAATGGGGAAAGATTAAAAAGGAAAAGTAAACACTGGGTTGTCTCTTATGCTACCATTTTGTGGATGTGGTCTTACTTTTCTTCACTACATATATTTCGAAAACCCTTACATTCTACCAAATGTAAGGGTTTTCTTTTGCACAATGTATTTTCACCGAAAACTCACAAACAGAAGTTATGTTTGTGTTCTGTGATTTTCCACCCTAAAATTCTTTCTAAAATAGATACTTTTCAACTACCTTAGATGTGTATAATATAGCGTATGCAATTAATCCTTTAAACTGTCAACGGCACATGTTATAATATTACTATGAGCATGTTTCGTGAACATTGGCTCGGTGGGTTAACTGCTTATAGCACTTTCTTCATAATTTCGCTTATAGCAACAATCTCCGTTTCAATCTTATACGGATTACCTTTTGACTGGAATCCGACTATTTCTATGGACCCCCTCGGAATCCTTGGGTGTTTTGCCATCGCTTTACTTTTCGGATTATGGCCCGATGTAGATATTAAGAGCAAGAGCCAACAAATATTTTATACCGTCTTGTTTGTGTTAAACGTTTCGCTTATCCTTTTCTTCCAAAGGTATTTAGAGGCAGCACTTTTAGGATTATTTGCGATGCTCCCGATTCTCAGTAGGCATCGTGGATGGACTCACTCAAAGATTAGCATGCTTCTGCTACCAGGTGTGTTTCTGATATTTCCAATTTATGTGGCATATCCGAATTGGGGGACGGGGTGGAAAGAACTTCCTGAGTTATTAGATTCGTTGGTAACATGGGAGGGACTCCCCAATACTCTGCAGAATGGTCTTGCATTCTATCTGGCTGGTTTAATCGGATATGCGTCACATCTTTATCTTGATGGTATTTTATTTCGTTCACGCAAAGCACAACAACGAAAAGTACGGACGAACTAATGCATGATATAACACTCAAAACCCAAGAATTACGAGATAATCCTTTGATGCAAACGCTCTACGCTTTTGCTAAAGAAAAGGGAATTCAACTCTACCTTGTAGGTGGTAGTGTGCGAGATTTGTTGCTAAGCCGACCAATAACAGATTTCGATTTTACATTGGAATCGAACACCCTTGAATTTGCTAAAATGTTTGCCAACAGTATCCGTGCACCTTTCGTTCTGCTTGAAGAACAACCGCCTACCGCACGGGTAATAGTAAAAACGCCACAATCTAAACAGACTGAATTGAGTATAGATTTCACACAATTTAGAGCGACAACTCTTACGGATGATCTATGTTTACGCGATCTAACAATCAACGCAATGGCAATCCCGCTTGAATCGGTTATGGAATCAGATAGTTCTGAGATAATTGATCCCTGTAACGGTAGAAACGATTTGGCTACACGTCAACTCCAATTTCCAAGTGAGCAAGTCATACTTAGCGATCCTTTGCGTCTAATGCGAATTTATCGATTCGCAGCACAGTTGGATTTTACAATATCTGAAAAGTCCATTGCATTTGTTCAAAAGCATAAGCATCTGTTACCGCAAATCTCCAAAGAACGACAGCGAGACGAATTTTTAAAAACTCTCAACGTTGAAAAAGCAACACCCTATTTGCAGCAAATTTTTGAGATTGGTCTGTTAGCCCAGGTAGTTCCAAACATAAAACAAACACCTACTTTGTGGCATTCGTTAGAAAACTTTGAGGACAATCCGATACCTGAAACGCTTTTTCCCTATAAAGATGAAATCAATACCTATCTCAGTGAAGAATTAGGTTTTTATGCCAATCGTCGATCATTGATTAAGCTCTGCTTACTGCTGCAGGGAAATATTAGAGAGATTGGCGAACTACTTCGGTTGAGTAAGAAAGTATGGCAGTTTATGAAGTGTATCGTTATGGAATATCAACAACTTTCAGATACGGAACTGACAAAGAAACAGATAGTTGATTTTTTAAGAACTTCAAAATCTGATTGGTGGGGAGGACTTCTGTACTCGGCTGCGGTAGATCCGATGCCACCAGAAGTACTAAGGAAAATTGTGAACATCTATTACGAACACTTCCTACCTATCTTCAAACAGGGGCGTCTCATTACAGGGGGAGATCTGATTCAAAAGTTCCAAGTAAAAGAAGGGGAAAAAATCGGGATGTTGTTAAAGCAAATTGAGGAACAGCAGTTTTACGGTGAAATTGGGACGCGTGAGGAGGCATTCGCTGCTGTGGAGGAATTGATTCGTAACGAACGAAAATCCCTATAAATCTGGTTGATGTCTACGCAGAAATTTAGGAATGAGAGACACCAAAACGATAAGCACACCTGCGATAGATAGATAGATCAAGGTCTTATTCAAATTGCCTTCCCCACTGACAAGCGCACCACCGATTTGCACATAAGCTATAGTTCCCGGCAACATAAATATTGATGAAACAAGCGCGTAGGTGGAAAACTTAATTTTGGTCAAACCGTAAGCGTAGTTTTGTAAATTAAAGGGAAAGATCGGAACTAAACGCGTGAACATAAGAATGCGCCATCCTTCCTGCTCTACTTTTTCATCAATTTTTCGGAACTGATCGTTCCCTGAAACCCAGTTTTCAACAAGTCCGCGTGCAACATAGCGTGCAACGAGGAAGGCAAGGGAGACCCCAACTGTTGCACTTATCCACACATAAACAACACCCCATATCGGACCAAAGGCGATTCCCGAAAGCACTGTAATTGGCAAACCCGGCAAAAAGAAAAGCGTCGCAACAATGTAAAAACCGATGTAGATCAATGGCGCGATTATGCCAAATCCTGAAACCCATTCTTTGATTTTGTAGACGTTTTTAAGAGCGATGTACTCCGTAACGCCGTAATACCTTAACAAAAAATAGATGACAGCCACAACTCCGATAACGATAGTAAGCTTAATTACCTTATTTCTCATCAATTTTGGCAATTGCCTCCAAATATGCTTTAATCTGTGATCGATATCGCACCGGAATTCGGTTATTTTCAATTGCCTGCGCGTACTCGCGCTGTGCTGAAAGCACAACATCACTAAACGGTAGATAGTCAGGCTCAGTTCCCGCAGTTCCCGCTTTCTCTGTGAAAACCTTTGTAATGTTTTGCGTATTTGATGCAGTCTCTGAATTTATTTTTAACTCATTTCCCGCAATCTCTGAAGACGGAGCTGTATCGCCGGTAAGCGGTTTTTCGGTAGCGTTTTTATCAACAGAAGGTGTGGTCCCGTTGTCAGAGGGTGTAATATCAGAAGGACCGCTTGTTACTTGTGTGCCTTGTGTTTCTTGCTTTCCAGATTCTCGACCTGTTGCACCGTCACTATTGGCAACCCCTCCTGCAGGTTGATTAGTTTCAATACCCGCCAATGCAATATCTTTTCGGCTCTCTGTGAGTTGTGCTTCAAGTTGGTTGAGTTTATTAAGTTTTTTAAGGGCATCAACGATTTCTTGCAATGTGTCAGGAGAGACAACCTTGCCCTGAACATGATCTAATGCACGACTTAGTTCCCCTTGTGAAAAGTTCTCTGCCATTTTTTCAAAGAGTTTTGTAAGTTCAGCACGCAGTTCGGGTGTAAGTTCCGTTTGCCTCGCGAGACGTTCAAGTTCATCTGTGAGAGTAGTAGCATCCATCCCATTGAAGTACTGCGTTGCTTGTGTTGCATGTGCAATAGCCGACTCAGCGGGGAATTCTGATTTCTTTTGCTGCACCTTTTTACTTAAGGAACGTAGATGTTCCTGTGCAGATGCAACATCTTTTACATTTTTTAGTTGTTTGATTGTTTTTCTGATTTCATCTTGGACTATTGGATCCTGAACATTCTCAAGCTTAGCCGAAAGGTTTCCAATTGTCTTTTCAATCGCTTCTCGTTCTGCTGTTGTTGGCGGCTGAGGTAGTTCATATTGGCGAGGCACAGTAAAAGAAAGTCCGATGATTAACAGGGGAATTGATGCCCATTTCAATAATCGTGGTGGCGTGTACGGGATTATCTTTGCAAAATCTATGTTTCTTATACCTTCGGCAGTATCGCGAATTTGCAGTTGTGCTAACTCATCCTCTCGGTTTTCCTGTATCAACTCTAATGATGTGCTGGCGCGTTCCTTGAGTTCAAGGCGTTCATCAACAAAACCCGCAGTATCTGACAACGTTGGACGATGTCTGATACCTAAACAGATACCAAAGACTACTGCCCCAATAACTACTAAAAACGTTATAAGTGATATAGAAAACGAAAAAAGAATGAGGCGATTCCCAACATATAACACGGCAAGAAAACACATCGCAAAAAAGAAAACTCGTGTTACTTTCTGAAATATAATTTTTATATGTGATCGCGTTCGGAGGGCTTTTAGGCAGTTTATGATCACATTTTTGGGGTTTTCCATTTCATCTTCTCCGTAGCAGCAAATACCATCTCAGGTTTAATAGCATTCAGATTTTGGCGTGCTACATCGGCATGTTCGTCCCACTCTTTAGGCGATAAGGTTTGCATCAACTTGCACCCTTCCCGTGCAATCACAGTATGTCTGTCCCACATTGGACCCCACTGCGTTGGGTTTGATCCGCCAAACAAAGCAATTGTTGGCGTTTTTACTGCAGTGCTCAGATGCATCGGTCCCGTATCATTGCTGATATAGAGATGACATCGTTGAAGTAATGCAGCAAGTTGCATCGGAGTTATATTGTTGACTACAACTGATGAATATTTCATTTGCTGTGCTACTTGATAGGCTAATTCACCATCTTGAGGTCCCGCTGTGATGACGATATGTGTGTCGTAGGCTTCGTGAAGCATGTCGCCGAGAATGGCAAAGTTTTCAGCAGACCATCGGCGATAAGATGTCGCAGCTCCCGGATTTAGACCAATAATTGGCTTGCCATCATTCAGGTTTTGGTTTTCAAAAAAATCGTTGCCCCATGCCTTGCCTGCCTCATCTACAAACACTTCCGGTTCATTATCTGCAACTTCAATACCGAGTGCCCGAACAACATCCAGATACCTTTGTATTTCGTGCTGTGCTGTGTTGTTCGGCACGGCAACATGTAAAAGGCTTTTTCCACCTGTATTTGTCTCAAAGCCAACACGGAACGGGATTCTGGCAAGAAACGTGTGAAGCACTAACCGGAATGTTGGCTGTAACACTACTGCCATCTGGAATTTTCGCTGAGCGAGTTGATAGATTAACTTTGGCACTGATGACTGATAGGTTAAAACCTCATTTAAATGTGGGTCTGCGGATACCAAATCCTCTCGTGTCGGTGCTACCATGTAAGCGATGTGTGCATCTTGGAAGTGTTGACGTAAAGCACGAATGACAGGTGTTGTTAAAACCGTTTCTCCCAGTGGTGCAAGTCTGATAATTAAGATGCGTTTTATCTGCTCAGGTGCAAACATCTTGAAATTTCTTCTATTTTCTATCAATTGCTAATTTCTTCTCGTCACGCTATAATATCCCAAAACAGACAGGGTGTCAAGGTGAAATCATATCTTAAAACATTAAAAGAAAGATATTTACAGGGTTGGGAAAGGCAAACAACAGTTGTTTTACTTGCCTCTGCGGTGCTGTTAACATTGCATCGGACTTATAGCCGTCCGCGTTTTTTTCGCACTCATTTAGCAGGGTATTTTGATGCTTTGCCATTGGGGAAAAGCCATCCTTACTATTACTGGTTTTTATCAACAGGACTCACACTGTTTCTAATTCCAATAATTGTTGCAGTATTTGGGACAAAACAGCCACTGACCGATTATGGGATTCGCTTGGGCAAGCAAAAACTTGGGTGGGGTGTGACATTAGCGGCATGGGTTTTGATGATACCCGTGGTCTTATTGGCAGTTAAAGTATATCCACCTTTTTTAGACAAGTATCCGTTAGGTAAGGCAGTCGCAGACAGTTGGATGGCATTCTTACCTTATCAACTTGCCTACGGTGTTTATATGTTTTCATGGGAATTCTTTTTCCGTGGGTTCATGCTTTTTGGATTAGAGAAAAGATTTGGGAACTATAGCATTTTAATCCAGACTATTCCATTCGCAGTAATGCACTTTTCAAAACCATTGCCGGAAGCACTCGGTTCAATCATCGCTGGTGTATTGCTCGGTGTGCTTGCATTGGAAACCCGTTCATTCGTCTATGGTGCGGCGATCCATTGGCTTGTGGCTATGACGATGGATACAGTCTGTGTTATCATTTCGCAAGTTTAATATTAACATTTCATTCTATTGTGAAATAGCAAAACCTTAAAATTGTCCTATTGTGTGTATTCAACAACTATGCTATAATCCACTGTATCTGAAAACATTATTCCAAACTCCCACTGCTAATGTGGCACTGGGTAATTTTCATAAGGAGCGAAAATGTCAGAAAAACAGTTCAAAGTTCGTGCAGCACATTGCGATTATCGTGCAAGTGAAGAGGAAATTTACCAGACACTACGCCGTATTACCGACCCACTTACCCGCTCATGGAAACCGATTGAGACTGCTAAAAAGGTTGTCATCAAATTCAACATGATGAAACCGCATGAGCGCATAATCTATTTTGAAGGTCGCCGCCGTGAACTGGTTGACGATGCAGTGTGCCGT
>JAPPMR010000848.1 GCA_028818995.1 Candidatus Poribacteria bacterium
GCTATTACCTGTGTCAATCCACATATCCCGAATTTGCTTGCACTGTACGGCGCACTGCGGGGACGAACTCGGTGCGCAGAAATACTACCGACGTTGATGATACGCCCGCCTTCACCTTGTGCCTTCATAATCCCCATCGCTTCACGCGAACAGAGAAAAGGTGCACGGAGATTTACACCTATTACCTTGTCCCATGCTTCAGTTGAAAGTTTGTCTATCGGACCACCATCAAACGCACCAGCATTATTAACAAGGATATCTAACCGTTCATATTCAACCATCGCTTTTTCAAAAAGTGCCTTAATCTGCTCTTCATCGGTGACATCGGTAGGAACAGCAAGGACTTTTGTTCCCATTGCACGCAGTTCATCTGCCGTTTGCGAAAGTAGTTCAGCATTTCTTGCAGCAATAGTTAAACTCGCCCCCTCAGCAGCGAACCCCTTCGCAATTCCTTTCCCAATTCCTCTATTGCCACCAGTAACAATTGCAACTTTCCCATCTAATTGTCCCATTACGGATTCTCCTTTAACAATTCAAACAATATATTTTGCGTTCTAACTGCTTGTACTGTCCCTTCTGCAAGTTGTATCGCAGAGAGATGTGCAAGCAAAAATGATAAATCTTCTGGTGTATCTACGTCGTACCAGGGCGGTAAAACCTTGAGCGTAGCGTCCATGGTTCGAACACGTTCTACTGTCTGTTGCAAAACCTGCGGTGTACTCCACGCAATTTCCTCAAAAATGGATGGAACTATCTCATTAAGATTTTCTATGGAAAAACCGATAAGATAATACCCGCCATCCACACTTGGTCCGATGACGATATCGCGCGAGTCAAGACCTACAACCGCCTGCAAGATATATTCAAGTGGTAATGTTGGACTGTCGGAACCAACGACTAAAATCTTTTCATATCCGTTTTCGGATGCCCACTGCGTTGCCGAAGTGAGACGTGTCCCAAGGTCTGTGCCTATTTGCGGAATATAGGTAACATCGTTTCCAATTAACGCTTGTAAATCTTTTTGGCTTTCTGGTGGTGTATACGCGATCACTAAATCCACGTTTGAAAGCCCCGAAAGTGTTTCACACCAATCTATGAGGAAAGCACGGTATAACGATGCTGCTTGTTCAGGGGATAATTCTGGAAGCAGCCGCGTTTTAACTTGATTCGGAATCGGATTCTTAGCGAAAACAATCAGACACGTACTCACTTCAACATTCACCTATTGTGTTGCATGTTTTTATACACTTGAACATAGTTTACTTACTTTCAATTTATCAGATACCTGTTTAACCGTCAACATAGAATGTATATTGAGGTGTGTAAATATGGTAGATTTTAGAATTATTTATACACTTTGCATCGGCGAGGTTGGGAAACCTCACCTACCGGGGTGAAGATGTCTTTTTATTTTTATAAATGACCACAGTTTCCTTAAGTCCAGCAGAGTGAAAGGTGATATTACCGACTTTCAATTCAAACTTTACAAAAACTATACAATCCCTTATTTGATTTGACATTTCTGGTTTTTTGTGGTATTTTTTATAATATGAACTACTTGAAAGTTTGTGACTATCGCGAATCGTTTGGTACTGAGTATTTATTACGCAAAAGTTTGAGCACCTTGGACAATCTATATATCTGGTTAATTTGACATTCAAAAACTGGTTATCTCAAATTTGGCTTGAATTTGTTATGGGAGGCACACAGAAGGTTTTATGAAAAATCTCGCAATTATTCCACTGATTTTAATCTTATTTACTTGCTTTGGTTGTGATACGAAACAGAAAGGTCCCAGTCATCTGTCGGTTGGGAGAGATAAACTTATTGAAAGTGGAAACGCTGTTGAAGCTGTTAATCTTCTCATAGAGGCAGAGAAAAAAGAGGAAGATAAAACAGAGCCGCGTGCACTGCTCGTAATAGCATACTCACACGCGCTTGCATCAGGTGCGACAAAGGGACAGGACTTTGAATCGGAATACAAAAAACAGAAAACTCAAAGAATAGCAGCCTTGAATGAAGCAGAGATCAACAAAATGATCGAAATTCTCAACAAACGTTCGGAAGTCCAACAAAATGGGTTTCAAGCATTGGTCGAGAAAGGAACAGATGCTGCTGTTTTAATAATTGATAATCTTGCTCAAGGTTTATATCCAGATATACAGAAGAATCTTATTTCGACACTTGAGCAAATGGGAACTAAGGCGATTGATCCTATCTTAGATAGCGTAGCCGATGCAGAGGTGAATCCTGCTGTAAAAATGAAACTAATTCAGGTGCTCGGCGAAATTGGGGATGAGAAAGCGGTTGAAAGATTAAAATCTATTGATACAACCGGCATGAGCGATGCGCTCAAAATGGCTGTTTATACGACCCTTTATCGACTCGGTGATAGAAAATATAAAACTGAAATCCTCGCGGGACTTACTGCAAATGAAGTTGAGGTGCGACGTGCTGCAGCAAAAGCAATGGCTAACCTTAAAAATGTCAACACCAGCATGCTTATCACGGCACTTAAAGACGATGATTCCCAGGTAGTTACTGACATTGCAAAGGCTTTATCTGTACACAAAACCAAAAATGCTGTAGAACCATTTGTAAATATAATCAAAAGTGAGCACAGTTCAAAAGCGAAGCAAGCTGTCTTAAATACGCTTGCTACCTATATTGAAGCAGGCGGCGGTCTTACAAGGGGATTAGCCAAACGCTTGGCGTACTTACTTATCAATAAAGAGGTGAACAGTTCAGATGACCGCTTGATGTTAGTGCAATTTCTCAAAAAGCGGATGGTGGATAAACTAAAAGCATCAATGTTATTTGAAGATGAACTTGAGACAAAACTTTACAATTATGTCCAAAATGATGAAGAGAGTGCATTTGTAAAAGTTGAACTCAATGAACTTCTTAACCTTATTAGAAAATAGGCTGCTCTGTGGATGTGAATTCTGTATACGGATTTAATTTTATATGACCTCTCTCATAATTATGGGAGAGGTTTAGATTTTGTTTGGTAAAGGTAAACTCCTTTGATGTCGTTGTACATATTATGTGTCTAATTTAAACAACACTATATCAAAATTTTCTTGACACAAAAATGTATCTGTTTTATCATACATCTGTATACTAATTTCTCGGATTCCCGACGAAAGTTAACTAATCTGAATTTATACTATACACAGATTTCACATTTACGTTGATATTAGGAGGAAAATGAACATAACATGAAAAAACTTTTAACGATATGCCTTGTTTTAACATGGGTTGTGTCGTTTGGCTGTAAGCAGGAAAAAATCATTCCTGAACTTAAACCGGGCAGACAAAAATTATTAGCTGGTCTCGCAATAGAAGCAGTTGAACATCTCAAACTTGCCGAAATAGAAGAAAAAAATAAGGATGAACCTCGGGCACTCCTGCTAATTGCGTATAGTTACGCACTTTCTACAGAGGCTACGTGGCTAAAGAGTAACAATTTGGAAACCGAATATCGGAATGAACGGACACGGCGCCTTGCTGAACTGAACACATCTGAGACGGAAGAAATCTTTCAAATCCTTAATGAGAGACATCTCTTTCAAAATGATGTCAGACAAATCCTAATTGATAAAGGTATCCCTGTCATACCACTCATTTTGAAGAGTTTTATTGAAAAAAAGTATTCCGATGCCCATAAAGATTTCGACTATATCCTGACACAGATCGGCAGCAAAGGCATTGATGAACTCTTCACCGCAGTAGATAACGCAAATACCTCTATTCCAGTCAGGGATAGATTGATACGTATTATCGCAGATATCGGAGATCCTTCGGCCCAGGAAAGGTTAGAATCTCTTAAAAACACAGTATTGGATACTGGGTTGAAGATAGAGATTCTTTCCGCCCTATATCGACTCGGCAATAAAGCATACCAAAAAGACATTGAGGCAGCTTTGACCGATAATAATGTTTTAGCACGCCAAGCCGCCGCGAGATCAATGATATTGCTCAATCAACCGTCTACTGACAAAATGATCAAGGCACTTAAGGACGCTGATGATACAGTTCGGTTAGCTATTGTCCAAGCATTAGAAAAACATACTGATAAAAACGCAGTAGATAACTTGTTTAGTATGCTAACCAACGATTCCAGTATTAACACGAAAAGGACTGTTGTAGAAACCCTAAGTCACTATGCTGAAATTGGTCTTGCAGACGGATTGGCATCACGTTTAATCAAGTTGTTGATAGACATTGAGATTTCTATCTCTAATCACGAAGATAGAGTTTTTATTGTCCAATTGCTTAAAAAACCAGCACTGATCAAGCAAATTCAAACAGCAGACCCCTATGATAATTTACCGCATAAACTCGACGATTATTATAGAAATAAAGAAACTAACCCCACGGTAAATGGTGTGCTCAACGAACTACTTCTTGAGCTTGAAAAGGATGAGACTGAAGAATAAGTAGAAAATGTATAAGCGTGGATTATCATAACTTTTGTAGGAATTACTACAATCTCCGCTCTCTTCTCTGATAGTTGAGTTTTCATCGCTAACAAGGAGAAAACCCATGCCGAACTATCCATCGGACATCAAAATTACCAAAATTGAGCAGGTTACAGTTGAGATTGACCAACCCGCCATCGGTTGCAACTCTGGTGCCAAAGAGATAAAACAACCAGACCCAAATGGGAAGTGGCGTGAAGGAATTACCCGTATCTACACCAACGATGGCACACTCGGATGGGGACCTACCAGTTGGGGTTCAGCTGCTGAAGAAGCAAAATCTGCTCTAAACAAGAATCCTTTTGAACTGTTGAATCCTGAAAATGGAGTCGTTGAAGCATACCGCGGATTTGAAAATGCTCTGTGGGATACTATTGGGAAAATACTTGGTAAACCTGCTTATGAACTTATGGGAACTGAATCCTACGGTAATGGGTTGCCCGCTTACGATAGCACCATTTATTTCAATGATCTCCTCTACGAAACAGAAGCGGAAGGGCTTAAGCGGATTGAGGATGATGTTAAAAAGAGTTTGGCTGATGGATTTACAGCGTGCAAAATGAAAATGGGACGCGGGAATCATCTTATGGAACGCAAAGCAGGATTAAAAAGGGACATAGAAGTTGTCCAACTTGCACGTAGTACTGCTGGAGAAGGTTTTAATATCCTTGTTGATGCGAACAACGCGTATACTTATGATGAAGTTATTACCTTTCTGAATGAGACAAGCAACTGTGATGTGTTCTGGATTGAGGAGATGTTTGAAGAGGATGTTGAGTTATACCGCAATCTGAAGGCTTATATCCAAGAAAAGGGATTGAAGACTTTAATCGCTGATGGCGAGACCCGCACCCGTGCGCCTCTTGAATTCTATGATCCTTTCTTTGAAGCAGGCGTAATAGATGTTATCCAACATGATATGAAAGGTCTCGGCGTTACTGGTTGGCGGCGGCTTGCCGATATGGCTGCCTCGGGCAACGTCAAATGTGCACCGCATAATTGGGGTTCTCTGCTCGGTTTTTTCCTCAGCCTCCAATTCGCAAAGACGATCCCGCATTTTCTCTATGGAGAAGTCGCAACCCTCACCAGTGATGTGATTGATGTTTCTGGCTACGGATTCGACGATGGTACGTTCACAGTACCTGATACCCCTGGACTCGGTTTAGAATTCAATCAAGATGTGTACGATGCCCGCTACGCTGGTAATGAGCATTGGCAAGTCTCATAATAGTAGGCACAGACCGTGTGCCATAACTCCCAGGTAATCCCATGAAGAAAGTTCTCGTCGCAATGAGCGGTGGCGTAGATAGTTCTGGCATTGCTTGCAGCGGTATATAGTGAAATCTAAATATATCTTTACATTTTATTTAGGTTAGCGGCGTTTGTAGTCGCGCAATTCATTGCGCCTTGGACATTCACAGGTAGGCACGCTTTGTAAGCGCGCCACCAATAGTGTTCAAGTAATTATATGTTTTACTATATGAACAGAAAAAAGGGGAAGTGTATGATGTATATCAAAAGATTTGCGTGTTTAATTTTGCCTTGTTTTATCTTGGCATCTTTTTATTTTCCTGAAGTTCTGGCACAAGATATAATTGTCGAGGATATAGAAGTCATTGATCTCAAATCGAGAAGTGTTGTCGGCAAGTACGTTGTGGGCGAGGAGGGCCTTGAATTAGGTAGTGTCTATCTCATTGACAGGGATTATTTTGTTAAGGATATGTCAGAAGAGTTCGAAGGCAGAAGAGTTCGAAGGCGCAACGTTTATCATGACAGCAATGGAGGATGAACGTTCTAAAGGTGCTGATTTCATCACATTTAGAGTTAAAGTCCCTATAGTCGTTTGGCTGGCTACTGACAAAAGATGGGGAAATCCGCCAAAATGGGCCTCAGACGGTAATGGATGGAAAGAGCAGCCTGATTATTTGGTCCAAACCAATGAGGAGGATACAGATATTTTCGTCCTTCTGAACAAGGAGTTTTCCGCAGGTGACATATCTCTCGGTGGTAATAACGATGCACCTGCAAACTTGGCTCCGATGTACTGGGTGTTCCTAACGCGTGGGGTCGAAGGGGCTGCTGTGGAGGCAACGGACAAACTCACGACGACATGGGGCAAATTAAAGAGCAATCGCTAAAGAAAATGACTTTCAGCTACTTCTTCAGTACCAGCACACTAAAGAGTCTAAAGAGCAAAGCCAGCCATCTCGGCTGGCTTTTTATTGGAAGGTATTGCCTAACTAATGAT
>JAPPMR010000998.1 GCA_028818995.1 Candidatus Poribacteria bacterium
TCGCACACATGCTGGAACACATGTTGTTCAAAGGCACTAAAACAATCGGCACAACAGACTATGAAAAAGAGAAGGGCGTGCTTGCCGAAATTGATAAAATCGGTGACGCGTTAGACATGGAACGTGCCAAAGGCACAAAAGCAGACGCAGAAAAAATCGCAGAATTGGAAGCGGCACTTAAAACGCAACAAGAAGCAGCGAAGGAATGGATTGTCTCAGGTGAATACACCGAAATCTATACGCAACACGGCAGCACTGGATTCAACGCGGGCACATCTGTTGACTATACGATTTACACAGTGGAACTACCTTCTAACAAATTAGAATTGTGGGCAATGCTTGAATCTGACCGGCTTAAAAATGCAGTTCTGCGCGAGTTTTATGTGGAACGCGAAGCCGTCAAAGAGGAGCGCCGCATGGTTGTGGAAACACGCCCGGGTGGCAAGTTATATGAACAGTTCATGGCTGCGTCCTTTACTGCACATCCCTACGGTATGCCAATTATTGGATGGCCCTCAGACATCGCAATGCTCAATAGAAAGAAAGCAGAGGAATTTTTCCGTATCCACTACGCACCCAATAACTTCGTGATGGTTATTGTTGGGGATATTAATGCAGAAAAAACCATCAAACTCATTGAAAAATATTTTGGTGATATTCCTTCGCAACCGCTTCCGGATGAAGTTACCGTTCGTGAACCTGCACAAGAAGGTGAACGTCGGATAGAGGTTGAATTTGACGCTGAACCGCAGATGATGATCGGATTCCATAAACCGACAATCCCGCATTTTGACGATTACGTGCTTGATATGATCAGTGCTATCCTCTCGGATGGACGAACTTCCCGATTTTACAAAAACATCGTTGAAGAAGGCATAGCCGTTTCGGTAGATTCTCTAAACGGATACCCCGGGGCTCGTTACGATAATCTCTTTGTGGTGAGTGCTACTCCTCGTTCACCTCACACGACTGCAGATGTGGAGAAGGCAATTTACGCTCAACTGGAAAAACTGAAAACGGAACCTGTTGCAGAAAAGGAGTTTAAACGTATCCTTAAACAGATTGATGCAGGTTTCATCCGTGCGCTGAGTTCAAACGCGGGTATGGCAAATCAACTCGCTTTCTATGAAGGCATTGCTGGCGATTGGCGCTACATACTCAATTGGCGGAAAAAGATGTATGAAATCACAACTGATGACATCATGAGAGTAGCACAAACCTATTTTAAAAAGAGCAACCGCACAGTCGCTACGCTTGTTAAAAAGGAACCTATAGCATCTGAAAGTACTGACGAGGAGGATAGTGAATTATGCAGAAACAGATCAGAAAAAAACTTTTCTTATGCGTCCTTATCGCTTTTTTAATCGTTTCGTGCACGCTGCATATATATGCTAAACCGCATGAAGAACTGACTTATGAACCAATACAATTTAATCCGCCAGTTCCAGAGAAGCGAATGTTATCAAACGGCATGACGCTTTATCTACTTGAGGATCACGAATTACCAGTATTTGACATTAGTGGACTTGTCAAAACTGGCACTATCTATGACCCGGCAGATAAAATAGGTTTAGCATCTATTTGTGCAAGTGTCATGCGAACCGGCGGCACGGTGTCACGTGAACCGGATGCATTGAACGAAGAATTGGAATCTATGGCTGCTTCCGTTGAGGTCGGTATGTCTCCTGAATACGGGACGGTGAGCCTTTCTACGATGGCAGAGGATATTGAAAAAGGATTAGAAATCTTTGCTGACGTTTTACGAAACCCGGCATTCCGCGAAGAAAAACTTGAACTTCGCAAACAGCAAGGGATTGAAGCCATTCGCAGGCGGAACGACAATCCGATCCAATTAGCATGGCGGAACTTCTCCGAGATTCTATATGGAAAGGATCATCCATTTGGATGGTATTCTGAAATTGAGAACGTTGAGAGTATCGCTGTAGACGATCTCAAAGCGTTCCATGCCAAATACTATCAACCCAATAATATAATGCTTGCAATTACTGGCGATTTTGTGACAGAAACTTTGATTGCACAACTCGAAAAAACGTTTGAGGGTTGGGAAAACAGTGAAATAGAATTTCCACACATTGCTGACGTTGAAAACACACCAAAACCGTCTGTCAACTATATACTTAAAGACCTACCGCAGACTACAATGTTGATTGGACATTTCGGTATCAAGCGGACTCCAGATTTCCCGGATTTCTTTGCCCTCCGTGTGATGAACGATATTCTCGGTGAAGGTGGTTTTACATCCCGATTGATGAAAGAGGTGCGAGAAAAACACGGTCTCGCCTATATGGTCGGAAGTCTAATGCAAACAAGCTTCTATACCAACCCAGGGGAATGGTTCGCGTATTCCCAAACACGTTCAGAAAAAACTGCTGAAGCAATTTCGCTCATTATCAGCATAATTCGCGACCTACGTGAAAACCCAGTGTCTGAGGAAGAACTACAGCGCACCAAAGATTCGCTCATCAATTCGTTTGTTTTCGGATTTGAAAGTAGTTCTCAAATCGCTTTTCAGCAGATGATGCTGGCATATCGCGGATTCGCACCAGACTTCCTTGAAACCTACACAGACAACATCGCAAAGGTTACAGCGAAAGATGTTCAGGGAGTCGCACAGAAGTATCTGCATCCCGATGCACTCACTATTGTCACTGTGGGAAATCAGGATAACTTTGACCGACCTTTGAACGAATTCGGAGATGTCAATGAGATTAAAATCAAACAACCGCAACCGCCACCTGCTGAACCGATCCCTGAAGCGAGTGAGGCAGATGTTGCCAAAGCTAAGGAAATCGTTGCTGCATCTGTTGAAGCACATGGCGGAATTGAGAAATTGAAAGCAGTGCAAAACGTTGTAGCAGATATGCTGACTACCACTAATACACCAATGGGACAAATGGACTTGAAAGTTGTCCTATATCAGGCTTATCCGGGTAAAATGCGCCAAAATATCGTTACGCCTCAGGGTGAAATTAGTATTTTGTTTGATGGCAAAGCCGGTTATGCCGTATCCGCAATGGGCGTGCAACCGTTACCTCCCGAAATGACAACCTCCCTGAATGATGCTATTTTCAGAGACACGGTCCCACTTCTGCTACACCTTACACAGGACGAAAACCAAGCACAATTCTCTGGCACAGAAGAAGTGGAAGGAAAACCTGCTTCGGTTTTACTTGTCAAACAACCTTCAGGTGAAATGGTCAAGGTCTTCATCAGTGAGGAAACCCACTATGTAATTAAGTTAGTCTTCCGCGAGACTGAACAAGGAGCGACATTAGACAAAGAAACCTTCTTTTCTGATTTTCGCGAAGTTGAGGGTATTAAATTCCCCTTCCACGTTGTGCAAAATGTCAATGGGCAACTTTACACTGATAATCGTATCAAAAGTGTCAAGTTGAACACTGAACTTGACGATTCGCTTTTTGAGGTACCCAAGTGAAAACGTTAAATTTACAAGTCCGATATTTTCAAGATAGCACACCAGCAGATGTGCCGTGTCGTGAAACTGCGTTTATCCGCCGTGAATTTGAAATGCCATTGCCGATTACGGAAACTGCTTTAGTGCTCGTGGATTTGTGGAACGTGCATTTCATTGAAACTTGGATAGAACGCGCAAAACAGGTCACTGTTGATTGTGTTGTACCAGTGATGGATGCTGCGAGGAAAGCGGGTTTAACAATCGTTCATGCCCCTTCGCCATCAGTAGCAGCACAGTACCCGCAACTCAAACGGCATAAACCTCCCGAACCCTCTACACCTTCAGCGTGGCCACCCTCCGATTTCCGAGGTCGAGAGGGTGACTACGCTGTTTACCGTGGCCCCCGTAGCCAACCACCAGGCATCGGCATCCATTGGGACAAACTCGCCTCGCAACTCTCCATGTCCCCTGCAATTGACGTGAAAGAGGATGAGTTTGTCATTGCAACGGGACAGCAATTGCATGACCTGCTTGAGGAAAGGCAAATCTTACATCTTATCTTTGCTGGTTTCGCAACGAATTGGTGTGTTTTAGGTAGGGATTACGGTATCCGTTCTATGTCAAGGTATGGTTATAACATTATTCTGCTCCGAGATGCTACCACAGGCGTGGAGTTCCCTGATACTTACGACAATCTGTTCACAACGGAGATAGCAATTCGGGAGGTAGAGCAGCAGTATGGATTTAGCTCTTCAAATGCAGATTTCTTTGCAGCGGTTGATGCCTCTTGATATTTACTTCATCGTAAGTGTAATTTAAGAACGAATATTACACGCTAAGCACCTCTGAACGGTAGGTGCGGTTTCCTAACCGCACCAGATCGTCCACAAACACTGTTTACTTCAGTGTTTGGTGAACTTTGAAATTAAAGAGGATTATTTTCTGTAGGAGCGATCTCCGAATCGCAACCCGTTTGTAGTCGGGAATCGGAGTTCCCTCCTACAACAAGATTTTATAATGCTAAATGTTTACAATCCTTGCAATGCCGTTATAATCTGCGTTGAAGTGGTCCGATGACCAAACCTTGCACCAAGGTCACTCCAAGCGATTTTACCATTTTCATTAATTATGTAAGCTGCTGGTCTTGCAAGAATCTTAGATGGCAATTGAATTACATTGTAGTCAGAAATGGTTTGTAAGTCCTCATCCGAAAGCAGTTGGAAAGTAATATTTAGACCTTGCCGCGTATTACTCGTACCAAACTGAGTATCACTACTAATCGCAATTAGTTCAGCAGCACCCGCATCTTTGATGTCTACATATCCTCTTTGCAACTCACCGAGTTGCGTTTGAAAGACCCCTCATCCCCCTGTAGCATAAAAGAGAAGTGCTACTTTTTGTCCGGCATAATTGGAGAGAGAAACCAAATTGCCATCAGCATCTGGAAGCGAAAATGCTGGTGCTGTGGCACCGATTGCCAATCCTTCGCCGGGATCCAACGGCTCAGGTTCTGGTGTAGTCTCCATTGTTTGTTCAGGTGTCATAACATCTGTGTCTTGTGGATCATGCGTTAAAAGATCGCCGATCTGGTCTGTTTCAAAACACCCAAAACACAGAAACACAGCGAAAATTAGCGCGATATAAACAAGTTGATTAATAAATCTAAATCTCATGTCTCACTTCTCCCTTCGTCATTTTGTGATTGCATCCATTGGTGAACATCTGCGCGCATCTTTTCAAGTATTGGGCGCGACGATGCGTCAAATGCTAAATTATTGAATTCGTAAGGATCTGCATGAACATCATACAATTCCTCAACAGGGTGGTGTTGTGTCAAATAAACGAGTTCTGCAGTTTTTGGATCGTTTTTTGCTTTTTTTACCCAACTGTTCCACACTTCAGCATGGCTCTCAGGAATCCCTTCTACCTTCGTGAAATGGGTTGTCCAAGTATTTTCAGGCATCAAGTTTAGAATGTATTTGTATTGACTATTTCTGACACACCGCTGCGGAAATACGTTCATATCTCCATCGCGTGTGTGCGTGCCGTAGATTTTATCACGGAAGCCTATTTGTTGTCCACATAAAACATTTTTAAAACTTCGACCATCTAAATCTTTAGGTGGTTCACCGCCAGCAATGCCTATGAGTGTTGGTAAAAAGTCGACATGCGAAATCATCGCCTCGGTAACGGTGGCAGATGGTATTTCACCGTGCCACCTTGCAATAAACGGCAGACGAATACCAGTGTCATACAATGTCCATTTGCAATGTGGCCACTCAGAACCGTGATCAGTTGTGTAGATGAAAAGTGTGTTGTCAACATATCCATGTGTTTCCAACATTTTCTCAATTTCTCCGATGCGTTCATCCATCGTTGTGATGTCTTGATAGTAGTTAGCAAACGCTTTTCGGGCAATAGGTGTATCTGCGATGTAGGGCGGTAATGGTAAAGCATCGGGGTCATAGATTTTGTTAGGTTCCCATGTGACATGTGGGTTGCTATCGCCCAGAATCAAGCAGATTGGCTGATTGGAATTCTCTTGCCGATGCGTTGAAAGAAAACGTTCAACTGGCGCGGTATCAAGACCTTCTGCACGGTATTTCCGAACATGTTCTGCACTTTTAGGCAGAAATCCTCCGATATATTCAAAGTCAAAGAGTTTTTCAGGTTTCACATGTGTTTTACCTGCAATCGCAACCCGATAGCCGAGTTTTCTAAGTAATTTCGGCAGAGTGTCAAGATGGGAGTGACATTCCGTATGATTTCCCATAGCACCGTGCCGTGCGGGATAAAGTCCTGTATACAAAGTTGAACGAGAGGGAGCGCAGGTCGGTGTGGGTGTGAAGGCATGCGTAAAACGCATCCCTTCTTCTGCGATACGATCTAAATGTGGGGTTTGAATATGTGCATTTTCGTAGCAACCGAGATATTCCCATCCATGGTCATCAGAAAGGTAAACAATGATGTTCGGCTTCAGCATCAATTATTCCTTCGCTAAATGGAAAGGCTTGGGATTTTCAGCGTTGTCGTTCTTTATTTCAACATTTTCTGGAGGAAATTGACGGCAGACTTCACCATTTTTCATTGCCCAGGGGAAGCTATTCAAGATGCGTTTGCTCCTTCTGATAATGTCCGGATTTGTCCATACACCAGCAACAGCGATACGACTGTGTTCGCTTGGATTCGGTGGGCTATAGTGCCACATGCTACTATGCCAAAAAACAACATCACCAGGGTCTAATTCAATATGATGTGCGTCGTGTTCTTTGAGCATCTCCTTAACTGC
>JAPPMR010000596.1 GCA_028818995.1 Candidatus Poribacteria bacterium
CCCTTTACTTGCATCGTTAGCGTTTTAGACTTGTTCCTCTCAATCGTTGATGGGCACGTCTGCGGCTGTTCAGTATTGCTGCTTTAAATAAATTTTAACATAACTACTGGACATTATCAAGATGTAATTTGATTGTGGGTGTGCAAAATTTTTGATATGGATATTCTTTCTCTCTTGTGGGAGTGAATCAATGCCAAATACGCGTGTGGTATTTGGCGAGAATAACACATAAGAATGATAGATTATCTATTTCGTAGAGTGTGTTTTCGGTATCTCGGCTATGTTCACTTGTATTCGGGGACTATCTGCGATTATGTTTTAGATTGCTCTTGCTTATATTCCCATATCATCCTTGCACTTTCGGAACTCAATAAATTTTCTACCATGACAAGGATTCTATATTCCAATTCCTCATAGATGTATTCTCGAATCTCCTCTTGTGAATTATATTTAGAGATTAAACTCTCTATATCAATTCTTATAGGAAAAAGTGGCTCTACCGCCTTTTCGTATTCATTTTTAAAAGTTTCAGGTATTGTATTAACTATTTCTTGATAATTTATCAGAAATTCATTTCCTTCTATTGATATCTCAAAAGCGGTAGTTAATTTTTCTTTTTTAGACATTAGTATTTCCTTTTGTTAGTGCGCGGAATCAACACCTCATGCGCGTTTTGCCTTTGGTGGGAAATCTTATCTGAGAGTCCGACGTTCTATGAACACTCTGTCCTACAGAACTATACACATTCATAAAAGCAGATTCCTTCCTTAAATTAACACTTACAAGATTTAATTACGTTTATCCTAACCTACCCACTATAATTGTCGTTTTGTTGCCATTTACGTATACGTTCACTTGTTGAAACTCTACATGGGTTAAGTCTTTGTGCTTCTTGTAATAATTGTAATGCACCAGACACATTGTCGGATTTATATTCCACAAATGCTTTTGCTATGAGTAGAGAATCAACAGTTTTTTCCCAATTCGCTCTGCTTCTTGATGTGCACGTTGCAGATTTTCTTGGGCAAGTTCGAGTTCATCTGATTCAAGAAAAACACAACCTTTCAAAAAATACGTTTTCCAAAGTGCGGTCTTTTTTCTTGATTTTTTCGCAATATCTAAGATTGTCTGAGCTTCAGCGATTCGTCCAGACTTTAACATGGCTAATGCCCAAGTGTTAAGTATATAGTCGGCAACAGACTCCAAATTGTTTCTATACTTCAACTTCTTTTCGTGATTGGATTCGATGATAAAAATTGCTTGATCGTACTCCCCTTTACTGATAAAAACCCGTGCTAGACGTTCTGCAATGTATGCTTTATCCTGATTCGATTTCTGAGGTGACCTTTCACATTTCAAGGATGCTTGGAGGTAACGTTCAGCATATTGGCGGGATTCAATAGCCGCTTCAGTGTCCTTTAAACCGGAACCGCTGAGTATCAAATACTTTGCAAAAAAGAATTCGCCAATTCTATAGAGCTTGTCAACTCCTTCACATTCTCCACTGTAAGCTGCTATTTTTTCAAGACTTTGTTGATTCTGTTTTACACCTTGCAAAAGCTTAGGTGGACAGTCAACTTCACAACATTTCTTAATTGTTTGTATTGCTTTATCAACGTTTTGTTTATCTTCTTCGTTGATAGCAATTTGCTGGTTATTCAGAATATCATCACGAAGACTTAAGGCAAACACAGATTCATCCCAGTCATTTACAATTTTATCATAATAAGTTAGACTGAGTCTATAAAGTGCTTTTATATAATCTTTTTTGTATCTTTTCTTAGGAAATTCCTCATTTGGATTATGAGGGTTTAACTTTTCCCATTCGCTTATAGCGCGCCGTAGAGTTTGGATACCTTCTTCTCGTTTCTCACTGACTTTTTTAGATTTTTCTGTGGAATAACCGAAATTTTCATCAGATTTGTCCCATAGAATTTGCTTTGCAAAAACCTTAGTCAGAATGTAGCCTTTACGATACAAATCGGTGACACGTGTTGGATCAAGTGTGAGGGCATCATCTACAGCACTAATGAAGTTATCAATTTCTGTTTTTATATTCCCATCCTTCCTGCCTGACTGGTTAGTTAGTTCATTTATGTTCTGATAGTATGTATAAGCTAAATTGGATCGATAGCCTGCGTGTTTCGGTTCAAGTTCTATACATCGTTTTCTAATCTGTTCAGTATATTTTCGATATTCAGACTGTTGTTTTAAAAAATCGGATTTAGCTTTCTGATCTCTAAATATTTCACGCGGGATTGCACTGGTTTCTGACAATTTAGCACATGCCAATGCTACATCGTTTAAGACCTTATGATTATTCCAAATTAATTCATTTTTGGGTAGTTCCTCTATCGGTTGAAATTTTTCATAAATCCCTCGCCAATTATCTTCTGATTTTAGTTTTTTCAGTTGTTCTATTAAGTTATGAATTGTATCTGTCATCTATTTTCCCTTTCATAATAAAAATCTAAACAAGACTAATACCAAATATGCATTCGGAGCAGTTCCCACATGGTGCTTGTGGCAAGCTACAGGTTCGCTCCACTCTATCAAATATTCGATTTACTTCACAATTCCTCTATTAACGAATTATAATCAGGATTGAGTTTTGTTGCCTTTTCATAGTCATTTATCCCTGCTTCATACTGATCGGCAAAAAACCACAATCCCATTATGCAACTTCCTCAAATTCTGCTAAGTCGCGAGCATAATCAAGGCAAGCATGAATCTATTTTCTAATCAGCATTACCTTTTCAAATTCGCCCACTTCGTTGTGAGTTTACCATCAGCTTCAACAGCGGCATATTCTTCAACATAGTTCAACAAATTCTCCATGAAAAGTTTTGCCATTTTTTTCGTATTGTCATCGTTGCCTACGATATGGTATTTATCGGGTGCAATTGCCATCATCAGGAACTTGCCTTTTCCGTATTCTGCTTCCATGATGACCGGTTGTCCCAAACTTTCCATCAGCACGTCAAATCCTTTTTGAGAAGCGATGACTTCCCAAACAGTAGGCCAACCTTGATGTCCCCAGTCTTTAAACGCTTTCTCGTCCATACGGTTGGGTTTGTTAAAGAGCGGATGGTCCGCTGCCAGTATTTCAAAGTCTTTGCTATCACGGTCACTCCGAACACAATTCAATTCAGGGGGTAACCAATCTACCTTCGCTTCGTTCTGATCCGCTTGAGTCGGTTCCCAGACAATACCACCATTTTTGACGAAATCTTGAATCTCTTTTGCATTCTTATCAAGATTTTGGTGAAGTGTAGCATTGTTGGTCGTCATACTACCGATTAAGAAAATTTTATGTTCTGCTTTAAGGGGTAACTCCCCACCTTCAAGCGCATTTGTCAGATCGTCGTAATCGACTTTGAATTCATCCAGTGTCTGACGCAACGCGTCAACCTTTGTCCATTCGTCAGCAAAATCAACAACGGCAATTTTAGCGGCTTGGACAGCCATTACGGTTATAACGAGGGTCAAAATACAGCACCATGCAAATAAACGGGTTAGCATAAGGTCATCTCCTTAGTTAGAAAGTGTTTACATTTTAAGATCTTTGTCAATACGTTCCTGTTTAAGTTTTTCTATCTCCTGTTGCAACGCCTCAATTCGTTGGTCTTGTATGCGCATCTCTTTTCCTTGTCTTGCCACAAGGATTTGTGGCAACCCGACAGCCACAGCAATCAAAGCAACCAATGCAATCATAAACCCAAATATCTGTGTCAATCGTCCCTCTACACCATTGATCCGTTCACCTACAGCCTTTATTTCACCGGTTAACTTTGCTTCTACAGCGTTAATTTGACCGGTTAACCTTTCGTCTACAACCTTTATTTGACCGCTTAATTTTGCGTCTAAAGCGTTGATTTTTAAATCAACATATTGCTTAATCCGATTTTCAGATGCCTGAATAAGTTCATCTATTTTATCAAGATCGGATTGTGTGAGTTCTGCGAATGCGTTAGTGCTTAGGATTAGGAAACAGATCACGAGAAGTAAAACCTTCTTTTTCATTTGATATTTCCTTTAATGTGGGTTTATGTTAGTATGCCCGCGCAAAAATTGTGATCTCTTTTGCTTGTGTGCCGCAGACAATACATGCCCCATCGGAATCTGGTTGTTCCATCGGGATACATCGGATAGTCGCTTGTGTGTCCTCTTTGACCTTATCTTCACATTCAGCATTTCCGCACCACCACGCGCGTGCAAATCCGTTTTCAACAATCTCTTTAAATGAATTGTAATCTGTCGGTTCAAAGGTGTTTGCATCTCGGAATTCTGTAGCTCGCTTGAGCATATCCGCCTGAATTGTGTCAAGCATCTGCGTTGCTGTCTCTGTCACATTGGCAATTGGGACAAAGGTTTTGCCTTCTTTACCGGGAATATCGCGTCTGGCAAAAACGACCTGTTCGTTTTCAATGTCGCGAGGACCGATTTCTATACGCAAAGGCACACCCTTGAGTTCCCATTCGTTGAATCGCCAACCGGGAGAATACTCATATCTGTCATCAACATGATAGCGGATATTGCCTAACGTCTCACAGATAGCGTCAACGGTTTGCGTGACGACCTGTTTCACTTCATCGTTATTTTTCGGAATAATAGGCACAATAACAAGTTGCGTGGGAGCAAGTCGTGGCGGTAGGACCAAGCCCTGGTCGTCGCCGTGTGCCATAATAATTGCACCAATCATTCGGGTGCTAACACCCCAACTGGTTGTCCAGCAGTGCTGTTGTTTCTGGTTTGCATCAAGATATTGTATATCAAAGACTTTGGCAAAGTTTTGTCCGAGGTCGTGTGATGTGCCTGCTTGGAGTGCGCGTTTATCACCCATCATCGCTTCAATTGTATAGGAGGTTAAGGCACCGGGAAACTTTTCGCTATCACTTTTACGACCCGGAATGACCGGTATTGCCGCTTCGTTCACAGCAAAATCGGTATAGATGTCCAGGATGCGGAGTGTTTCCTCCATTGCTTCTTCATGTGTTGCATGGGCAGTATGTCCCTCTTGCCAAAAAAATTCCGTTGTTCGGAGGAAAAGACGAGGACGCAATTCCCATCGCACCACATTTGCCCACTGATTGATAAGCACGGGGAGGTCTCGATAAGATTGTATCCACTGACTATACATATAGCCAATGATGGTTTCAGATGTTGGGCGTACGACAAGCGGCTCTTCCAACTTTTTTCCACCACCGTGGGTGACAACAGCGAGTTCAGGTTTGAAACCTTCTACGTGTTCCGCTTCTTTTTCAATGAAACTCATCGGAATGAAAAGAGGAAAAGCAGCGTTTTGGTGTCCTGTCGCTTTGAAGCGGATATCCAGTTGTTCCTTAACGTTTTCCCAGAGCGCGTAGCCGTAAGGACGCACTACCATACATCCGCGCACGGGTGTGTAATCTGCCATCTCTGCTTGACGGATGACCTGTGTATACCATTTTGCGTAGTCTTCACTACGAGGTGTAATTTTATCAAACATAATTTAGTTTCGCTTTGGTTATTTATCAATTAATGCCGTAATTCCCGGCAAGGGTTTACCCTCTAAGAACTCCAATGATGCGCCACCACCAGTAGAAACGTGTGTAATTCTATCAGATACGCCAGCCTGCTGTATCGCCGCAACGCAATCCCCACCGCCGATGATACTTACCGCTTCGGAAGCAGCAATCTGCTGAGCAACTGAGATTGTGCCTTCGGCAAACTTTTTGAACTCATAGACACCTAAAGGACCATTCCATACCACCGTTTTTGCAGAAGCGATTCGTTCACCGAATGCTGCAACAGTCTTAGGACCGATGTCTAACCCTTGCCAACCGTCAGGGATTGCTACTTCATCAACAATTTGCGATTCTGTTTCAGGATCAAACGTTTGTCCGACTACGTGATCAGTGGGTAGGAGAACGGTATCTGAAAAACCTTCTTTCTTAATAAGTGATGTTGCTACGCCAAGTTTCTCCGTTTCAACAAGCGAATTGCCGATAGATACTCCCATTGCAGCAAGAAACGTGTAAGCCATACCACCACCTATTAATAGACTGTCAACTTTTCCTAATAGATTTTCAATCAGTGTGATTTTGTCAGATATTTTTGCTCCTCCGAGAATTGCTATGTATGGACGTTCAGGATTTTCCAGACTCATGCTGAGATAATGAATCTCGCGTGCCATGAGTAAACCTGCGGCACAAGTTGCAAGGTAGTGTGTTACCCCTTCTGTTGAGGCATGCGCACGGTGAGCAGTGCCGAAAGCATCGTTGACATAAACATCTGCAAGGGAAGCGAGTTGCTTTGCAAATTCAAGGTCGTTGTCTGTTTCCTCAGCGTAAAACCGAACGTTTTCAAGAAGTAAGATTTCGCCATTTTCCAACGACTCAACAGCATTTTGGACATCTTCACCGATACAATCGTTGACATGTGCAACACGTTTTCCCAGTTTTTGGCTCAATGCGATAGCAATTGGCGCAGTAGAAAGTTCCTCACGATCTGTTGATGATCCTACGGTTGGTCTACCTAAGTGCGTAACAAGGATAATTTTCGCATTCCGATGAATGAGGTCTAAAAGAGTGGGCAGAGCAGCAGTAATACGGGTTTCATCCGTGATTTTCCTGTCTTTGATGGGAACATTAAAGTCCACGCGCACGAGAACCCGTTTCCCCGAAACATCTATATCTGCTAGCTCAAGTTTTGCCATTTTTCTCTTTTTGTGCTATATATATA